>NZ_DATHKG010000111.1:0-70724 GCF_035489435.1 Flavitalea sp. | reverse complement strand
GTTTTCATAGGCTTTCCAACCTGGGGCATGAAGTTGCCACCACCAATGAAAAGTTTTTTAAGTCAATATAATCTGAGCGGAAAAACGATCGTGCCTTTCAATACCAACGTGGGTACGGGATCGGAACCAGTTTTGAGACAGTAAAAGAGCTATGTCCCAACAGTACAATACTGGAAGGCTTCACGACGTCGGGAGGGCGGGAACGGGAAGGTCAATTACTTGTTATCAAAGATGAAGTAAGGCACCAGGCTGCGAGGGAAGTGAAACAATGGTTGATAAGGTTAAAGTTGGTCAAAGGTGCTTAACAGAAAACGAATCGTATGAGATCAATAAAACATTTCTGGATACCAGTACTTATTGTTTCATGTATCAACAACGGGTTACACGCACAGCAACCAATTAAAACCAGTCAGCAATTGGATAAAAAACAGCAAAGCATTGTTAGCATTTCTGCGTTTACAGCCCAGGGCAATATGCAAGGTTTACAGAAAGCATTAAACACCGGGTTAGATGCTGGTTTAACAATTAATGAGATAAAGGAAATAATAGTGCAGCTTTATGCTTATGCAGGTTTCCCACGGAGCCTGAATGCGCTTGGCTCATTTATGTCAACATTAAAGGAAAGAAAAAGCAAAGGCTTCAGTGACCAAATGGGCAAGGAGGCGTCACCAATGCCGGCTGATCAGGATAGACTGCAGTTTGGAACGCAGATGCAAACAAAGCTGGTGGGACAGCCTGTGAAGGGCGAATTGTATGAGTTTGCTCCTGCGATTGACCAGTTTCTGAAAGAACATTTATTTGGAGCCATCTTTGGCCGTGACAACCTCGAGTGGAAAACCCGTGAACTAGCAACCATCTCAGCGCTTGCAAGTCTTGGTGGTGTTGACAATCAACTGCGCGCTCATTTTGGTGTCGGCATATACAATGGATTAACGGAAGCAGAATTGCTGGATCTCGTATCCATTATACAGTCCGACATAGGTGCGCAAGAAGGTTTTAAAGCAAAAGAAATATTGCAATCGGTTTTGGAGGGTAGACAAAACCCTAATGAGCCAGAGAAAACATCTGGTCAGAATAGTAATATAGTAACTAAAACACTTGCAATCACCGGTAGCAGCAAGGAAGTTGCAAGTGATAAAAACGCCTCGTATGCTTATGCAATTATATTTGCAAAAGGCGATAAAATAACCAACAACAATTTTACCGGTGATGCATGGCATCAACCGATGATCAATCCGGATAGTCTGAATCATACAGGAGTAGGAAATGTAACTTTTGCACCGGGTGCAAGAACTAAATGGCACTCACATCCGGGTGGGCAAATTTTATTGGCTACAGGAGGTGTTGGTTATTACCAGGAAAAAGGGGGCCCGAAAAGGCTTCTTCGCAAAGGTGATGTAATAAAATGTCCACCGAATGTTCCACATTGGCACGGGGCAAGTATTGATACCGAATTTATTCAGGTTGCTATCACAGATGCATCCAAAGGTGGCCCGTTTTGGCTGGAACCGGTCACAGACAAAGAGTATAAGAATTAACGAAGTTTCACAATATTACTTACTAAGCTTTAATCAGTATATTGTAAGTCACCAAATCCAATTGGAACAGGCGTGAAGCACATATCCTTCCAGTTTTCTTTCTCCTGTTGATATCAGCAACGACGGCTTTTTCTCAAATAAACCGGTGATTAATTTTTTTTATTGGATATCTATCTGCCTGCGAATGCAAAAGATAATATGCCATTAGTGATTGAAAACAACACCCTGAAATCCTTTTTTTTCTTTGTATATTCACTATAAGCACGTTTGATTAGCATGTCCATTCACCGTGAAGGATTTTTGAAAACCCTAACTTAATCCATACTAGTTCAAATTTACTCCATCACGCAAAGAACGGGAACAATCAGATTTGGATATAGATCATACGTCTTGTATCAATCCTATTAACCCTGCAGTAAAGCTATCGTTCCAGACCCGGAAGAAGGGGGCATTATCCGAAATGTCGGTATAGATAACTTTAAAACAAATTGCAGAAATATGAAAATGAACAACTGCAGGCCAAACGCTTCCCAGCCGAATCGTCCTGCCAAACCAAAATGCTGCCTGAATATTAAATTGTCAGCTTTATTTCCAACTTGCATTTTTCTTCTCTTCCTGATTTCTTCTTTTTCGGTTAAGGCACAAAGTGTTCGGGTAACGGGTAAGGTAGCCGGCGACGACGGTAAGCCTCTGGCCGGAGTTACCGTGACCATAAAAGGTGATAAGTCCGTCGGTACGGCCACGGATACAGCCGGCGCTTTTTCCATTACAGTACCTACCGGTAAAGAAACGCTGGTATTTACCTATGTAGGTTTTACAGAGCAGGAAATCAACGTACAGGACCAGACCAATCTTACCGTTACCATGGTACCGACCTCAACATCGCTTGAAGACATTGTAGTAATAGGATACGGAACAGTTAAAAGGAAGGACGTTACGGGTGCCGTTGCAGGGATTGATCAAAACGACATTAAATCACGCCCGGTAGCAGATGCCTTACAGGCTATGCAGGGTAAAGTTGCGGGTGTTGATATAACTTCCAGCGATCGGCCCGGTACACTTGGAAGTATTAATATTCGCGGTGTTCGTTCATTAACTGCATCAAATTCGCCTTTATTTGTCGTTGATGGAATTCCATTAACAACCGGGGGCATTGAATATATCAATCCATATGACATAGAATCTGTTGACGTATTGAAAGATGCGTCTGCTACTGCCATCTATGGGTCACGTGGCGCAAACGGCGTTGTGATCGTTACTACCAAACAAGGTAAGAATGGGAAAATAACTGTTAACCTGAACAGTTCAGTCAGACTTGAAAATTTAGTCGATGATCAGGAACAATTCAACGCAAGCGATTATATTACTTACCGCAGGTGGGCTTATTACTATGCTGGTTTAAATAACACAACAGGAATTAGTTCTAACCCCAGGGGGGATCAACCAACAATTGCTACGGATAGAACTTTTTTTAACGCTACAGGTGATCCTTTTGCCTGGGCTAATATTGCCGAAGGCTGGGCCTCGGGTACCTGGGATGGTTCAAAGGTTGCCACAACTGACTGGAGAGGTATGGTTACACAACAAGGTAAAACCTCCGATAATCTTCTTAGTGTAAGTGGTGGAACGGACAAAATAAAAGCCTATGGTTCTTTTGGTTACCTGAATAATAAAGGAACTATAAAAGGACAATCATATGAAAGGTATTCGGGCAAAGCAAGTATTGACATCAATGCAACCAAATGGCTTGCCTTTGGAGCTAATATCAGTGCTACCTACAGTAAACAGGAATATGGTCAGTCACAAGTCAATATTTCAACGATTGGTACTCCACAAGGTGGCTTATATGAATCAGCCAGATCATTGTTTCCATACGCAGTTCCTTACGATTCTACCGGCGCGAGGATCCTGTTTCCAGGTGGTGATAATTCTTTTAAGAGCATAGTTGATGAATGGAACTACAACCGGGATCAGAGAGTAACAACCAGGGCGTTCGGTAGTTTCTATGCCCAGTTAAATCTTGGCTCAATTCTTCCCGTTTTAGACGGGTTGAAATATCGTATGAATTTTGGCCCGGATATATCTTACTACCGTGACGGAGTCTACATCGATGCAAATTCAGTTGCAAACGGAGGAAGTACAAATTATGCCGCCCTGTTTGATTATAAAACGTTTTCCTACACACTCGATAATTTGCTCTTTTATGACAAAACCTTTGGTGACCATACTTTTGGTTTAACGTTGCTACAAAGTCAGACCGTATATTCCAGAGATACAAGTACGATAATAGGAAACGGAATTCCGCTAGCCTCCCAATTATGGAATGCATTGACAAGTGGAACAGTTACCGGGCAGATCAGTACAAGCTCCAATACTGTTAAACAGCAATTGGTATCCTATATGGCAAGGCTTAATTACAGTTTCAGGGAAAAGTATTTGTTGACAGTATCAGCCCGCCAGGATGGTTCATCAGTGCTTGCTGAAGGTCATAAATATTCCACTTTCCCCTCTGCAGCATTAGCCTGGAGAATCAGTAAAGAAAATTTCATGAATGCAGGTTGGGTGAATGATTTAAAGTTGAGAATTGGCGCAGGTGTTACAGGAAACTCCGCGATTGCGCCCTATTCAACACAGGGTGCAGTGATATCTCTCTTTTATCCTTTTGTGGCAGCCAATGCAGCTGGTTCAATTCCCAATTCAATTTTTGCAAACCAGGATATAGGGTGGGAGAAAACAACACAGTATAATCTTGGGGTAGATTTTTCTTTATTCAACAGAAGGGTCACGGGAAGTGTAGATGTTTATACATCTAATACTGACGATTTGTTAATGCGAAGATCAATCCCAACAGTAACCGGGTATGCCACAACTTTCGCAAATGTTGGTGAAACAGAAAATAAAGGAATAGATATTAACCTGACAACAGTTAACATAAACAGGGGCGATTTAATGTGGACAACCACAATAAATGCAGCATGGCAAAAGGAGAGTATCGTTACGTTATCAAACGGAAACCAGGATGATATAAATAACAATTGGTTTATAGGCCAGCCGGTTGGTGTAATTTATGGTTATGAATCCCTGGGCTTGTGGCAGGTGGGCGATTCAGTGGCCATGAAAGGATATGGTGCTAACGCATTTTCTCCCGGTAATGTAAGAGTTGCAGACCTTAACGGAGATAAAAAAATCGATCCGAATAATGACCGGAAGATCATCGGCCGCACAAGACCAGGTTGGGTAGTTGGTATGACAAACACAGTTACTTATAAAGGCTTTGACTTTTCCATTTTCTTGTATGGAAGGCTCGATTATCTCTTCAATACGGGTGGTGAGGGACTTGCAGCCCGTGGGGTTCAGAGAGAAATTAGTTACTATACTCCGAATAATCAAAATGCAGATTATCAGAAACCAATTTATAATGCCGGAAACGCACCAGTTGATCCATATTTTACAGCATTAGGATATTCAGACGCTTCTTTTATTATGATCCGGAATATATCTCTTGGATATACACTGGCTAATAAAACTTTAGGCAAATCAGGTGTCTCAAATTTAAAATTGTATGTGCAGGTAGCAAACCCGGGCATGTTATTCTCTAATATTAAACACCTTAATATGGATGTTGGTGGGCCAACATGGAACCGCGGTTTCATATTTGGAATTAATGCGTCATTTTAATAACATTCAATTTGCATTATATGAAAAAGAATAACTTTTTATATAGAATAATAATTATTGCGGTAGTATTTTTTAGTCCATCCTGCAAAAAGGAGTTTTTGGATGAAGACCTTACAACCGCAAGGACCACGGAGTTTTATAAAACTGATCCCGGCATACAGCAATTGGTGGTGGGTACCTATTACCAGGTTTTTAACGTTCCGTTTAATGGCGAGTGGAATTATGCGGCTACAAATTATGGAACCGATGAATTTCATATTGGCGGGGATCCATCCAATTCGCCCTGGAACAATTACGATGCAACTTTCAATCCGACAGTAGCTACAATCAATACCAACACAGCTGCGGCCAATTTGCAATGGGACGCACTGTACACTGGAATAGGAGATGCAAATCTATTAATTCAAAATTGCACAAACAGTACTTCTATTTCTCCCGCCATTAAGAGTACAGCTTTAGGAGAAGGGTATTTTATGCGTGCGTATAATTATTTAAGATTAGTCAGTCAATATGGGGCTGTGCCTTTGCAACTGGAGCCAATTGAAAAAGTACAACTGGAATTTACAAGAGCGACCCCAAAAGAAGTATGTGCCCAGATCATTTCTGATTTAAACAATGCTATGAAATTGTTGCCCGTTACGGGAGGTCCTGCCCGGATTACCCAGGATGCAGCTGCACATTACCTGGCAAATGCATATTTATTCAGGACAAGTGAAATAAACAGTTCATGGAACAATGATACAAAGGCCGCTGACCTGGCAGCTATCGGACCACTTTGTGACCAGGTTATTGGCCGTCACCCGCTCGCTGCAAATTTTGGTAGTCTCTGGAATTTTACGGTTATCAATTCTCCAAATGAATCATTGCCGGAAGTAATTCTTTCTGCCCAGTTTACTAATGATGTAAATACAAATCTCGGTACCGGGAACACTCAACATTTGTATTATATCTCGAGATATGATGTACAGGACCAACTGGCCCGTGATCTAACCGGGGGCAGACCTTTCAGCAGACTGGCAACAACTTATTACATGTACAGGGTATATGATTTAGTTAATGATTCAAGATTCTGGAAATCTTTCAAAACCAAAAATGCTATAAACGGAGCATCACCGGTTGCACCGAATATTAAGGGGGACCTGGGTTTAATGTTTGTTATCAATCAACCCGGTGACACCCGGTATGCATTATCAAAAATTTCAAGAACGACCTCAGGTACCAATCTTGTCAAGGATGTTTTTGGTACAGGAAGAAATATACCCACAACCTATGTAGCCTATCCTAATGGCAGAACAACAGATGGCGCATTAAATACTGATTTAACAACTGCAGGTCAGAGTTTTCCCTCTTTGAGTAAACACTTTGATGGTTCAAGAAATTCTTTGAACGATGTTGTAGGGCACAGGGATTTTATTTTGGCCAGATCTGCGGAGACTTATTTAATAGCAGCAGAAGCAAAAATCAGATTGGCCCAGGCTGGCCAGGGCAGTTACAATGATGCACTTCCATATATCAATGCCGTAAGGTCCAGGGCTCAGTTTGCCAATGGAGAAAATCGTACGGCATACAATGATGGTGGTAATACATTGTTATCTCCTACACTACAAACGCCTGGGGTAACCAATGCGTTTTACCCGGGAAATTCCTATTATGAATCAAATAATATCCCGGTGACCACTGCAGCTTCTGCAAGTTTGGCTATTACTAATACAGGAACATTGCCGGCACAGGATGAATATATTATTACTGCTTTGGGATTGTCCAGTGTTTATGACAGGATGTTATGCCTGGTTCTTAACGAGCGTGCCCGCGAATTGTGTGGTGAATTTAAACGTTGGGAAGATCTGGCAAGAACTCAAACACTCGTTAAGAGAGTTCAGCTATTTAATCTTGAAGGCGGACCTAATGTAAAAGCTTTCCACAATTTGCGTCCACTACCTCAGACCTTTCTTGATGGCGTACAGGCAAATGGAAAAGGTTTGACGGGAGCAGAAAAACAAGCAATGCAGAATCCTGGTTATTGAGTGTCACGCAACAACAATCAGTTCTTTTAAATTATTGGTAGTTGGAATTATGCAAATGATGATGGAGGGCCCATTGGTGGCGACTTGCAGGAGTTGCTATTAAACCACCTTTAGCTGCTGCAATTAAGAGTTGTGGTAGTGAGCATCAAAGGAGTAAGGCATCGTTAAAGGTGTCCGGTGCGTGTTAAAGAAGGCGAACATTTGTGAACTGTCAGCTGAGGCGTCGAAAGGATAAGATGATGTCAAAACCAATGCTACAATAACAGCGTTGGGAAGAGTAGCAAGGTTACCTGTTTACTGTTGCTACGACATCCGGCGTATAGACAGCGCGAGCTTAACACAGGCATTTGCATGAAACGTGAGAACCTGTCGTCATGATGCTTTAGAGAAAACCTCAAGCGGAGACACTGCAAGAGGGAAAGTATCGATGCATGGCACAGGTGCGGAAACTTTCGTAGTAGCGATGAAATTCTGCTGAAAGGACCTTATGTTAATAATAATTGTGTTAATGACTGTTTTGTAGGTATTACTATCAACCTTATAGAAAGGCTATGAGCTGGTAATGGAACGGGGCAAAGCATTCTGGCTAATATCCCGATAATGATGGCACTGGATATAATTGGTGACTATTACAGCCGCCTTTTTAACAGGACTTATCAGTTTGATAACAAGTTAGATCATGAGTTAGGATGATCATGGAAATAATAAAAAATCAGCATAAAAATCTGGTATATCACTATTATAAATTGCATTGGCCGTTTCAATAATCGGGTAATCCACTTTAACAATCTCTGCAGTAACTGAATCCGGAGTAACCCCGACAATACTATAAGCTGCTTTCCTGTCTGTTTCCTTAGATCTGCCTACAGATCCAGTGTTGATGACTTTTTTATTGCCGAAGTCTTTTATGTATGAAAGATGAGTATGGCCAATTAGCAGGAAATCTGTATTGACTAATAACAGTCGTTTTTCAAGTGATTCTTCATCTTCATAAAGATATTCATCAATGCCTTCGGGACTTGCGTGTGTAAAATGTAATTTTACATTTTCATATTGTATGATAATACTTTTTTGTAACGAAGCCAGGTAGGCCTTATTATCTGCTGTCACAGAATTCTTGCTATGATTGATTGCTTTTTCCCTGGCAATTGTCTCCTTTTCGGAATGCTTGGATAATGGAATGATGGGTAAATCAAAAGCAATCCTTTCATCGTGATTACCCATGATCGTCATAATTTTAGAAGTACGGATCAAATGAATAACCTCATTCGGCCAGGGTGCAAAATCGACCAGGTCTCCTAAACAGACGATTTGGTCAATGTCCCTGGAATCTATGTCATTCAAAACTGCTTTTAACGCAGGTAAATTCCCGTGAATATCGCTTATGATTGCTAGTCTCATTTTATGTGTAACATTTCTGCTTTATGACCTTGAGTATTAGCTGCAAATTACCACGGTTAAACCTTTATATATGGTAGAATAGATTGTTTAAATAGCATTTTTTACCGGAACGTTTGTGGTGTTTTTTAAATCTTTGTTCATTATCTGGAAAGGATTTGGTTTCTGATTAGATTAAATAATCAGCGGGATAAAACGGGCGCCGACGAAGTTCGGTCGATTTCGATGGTCAATTCAGAAGGATATGAATATTGCCCTTGAAACAGCAGACGGGAAATACCTGTTTTTTACACGAAAAGATGATAGTTCTGCCAGCAGATATTCATTAAAATCCAATTTAAAACTCATTCAATTGAATGGTTCGGCAAAAAGCAAATAAGAACGACGGTTTTTGGCCAGGAGTTTGACTCACCTAAGTAGGGATCTCTTATCGGGTTCAGTACTAAACTTGTTGATTTCTCGGCTTCCGTCCCTAAGATCGGTAAGGTGGATCCGGGTTTTTCCGTGATGTACTGGAAAGGATTAACAAAAAAAGATCGATTTCTCTTTGCGTTATAACGGTTTATTTTCCGATTATGTAAAGAAGAGCGCCGTCAGGCAGGATTATATCAATTAGTTTGAAGGTTCGCTTCATGCAAGACCGATTAATGATAATCATGTGCTGAGCCCTTTTATAACAGCGGGTATTGGTATCGGTAATTATGGCAAAGGCAGCTGGGCACCTTATGTGCCATTAGGCGGCGGTTTACAAGTGAACATGTTCGGCGAGGTATATATTTTTCTGCAGGCTAATTGCCGCCGCAGCCTAGTTGCAAGTAAGCTTGATCATAACATGTTTTATTCGATCGGATTACTCAATCCATTGGACGCAAAAAGGAAGCGCCCGTAAAACCCGCTCCTGCGCTTCCTGTATTAGAGGAAGTGAAGGACAAGGACAACGATGGTGTGGCTGATGCAAGCGACGCTTGTCCGGATGTAGCAGGAATTGCTTCCCTGAAGGGATGTCCGGACAAAGATGGAGATGGTTTGGCTGATAAGGATGATAAATGTCCTGAAGTGACCGGACTACAGAAGTATGATGGTTGCCCAATAAATCAAATGGCTTTGGTCAGGATCAACCAGTGGCCGACAATAAAACGGCAGCTGGCAGATTAAAAAACAGGAGGGTAAAACTGCATTTACATTACGATTAATAAATTTTCCAGCTACCTCTTTCCTGGAAAGAAGCTGGAACGGGTTGGAAGGATGGATTTATAATAAGCGGCGGCCTCTCAAGGTCGCTCTTTAAAACTTTGGTTAAGACTTATTCAACGAGCCTGACATCAAATGTCAGGCTCGTTGCCTCTAGGAGTATACACTGATAATATCTGCCTGCTTATCCTTATAGCAGTTTCGGAACAATTTGATAATTATCGGGTGATTGGCATTTTCTGTAAATTGAAAGTTCATAAAAAAAATCAGGTTTTTAGATCCGGGTGGTCCTTCATTAGATCATTAATAACCAGTTCCCGAAAAAGGTGTAGTATAAATGAATCCTGTGAAACTTTTCTGCCTGCAATTTCTTTGGCATATTCTGAAAGCAATTTTTGTACTTTTTCCCTATTGCCTTTTCGCCAATGACAGTTTAAAATACAGCGTACAACATTATACGGATGAAAACGGATTGCCGCAGAATAGCATAAAATCGATAGCGCCAGATAAAGCTGGCTTCATCTGGCTGGCTACCGAAAATGGTATTTTAAGGTTTGACGGTCACAGTTTAAGAAGGTTTGACAAACAAAATCTATCGCTTGCTTCAAGCAGGATCTATTCCATTCTTCCCGTGCCTGCCGGCGATCTGCTTTATGCTTTGACTGATGGTCAGGAGATCATTTGTATAGAAAAGGGAAAAGTCAGCGTATATCCTCATCATCTCAAGAGGTTTCTTAAAAAGTACTTTTTTGTAACCGATGATACCGGGTTGGCTTACCAGGGACTTCCTCACGCATATTACAAAGACACGAAAGATGAAGATCTTTTTTTACTTGCAGGCAGCAATGACTATTACCTGATTACAAAGGATAGTATAATATTTTACAGAAATTACAAACCTCTATATATAGCGGGCCATTCATCTCAAGAGAAGCTGATTGGACTGTAAGCAATGAAACTAATGTAAATGGATATTATGTGGAACATAGTGCGGATGGTATAAAATGGAGCACGATCGGATTTGTTCCCTTCCAGCCTTCATCCGCTGCTATCAATAATTATAGCCTAACGCATAATAGTCCGGAGCAATGGCATCAATTATTACCGTATCCGCCAGCAGGATATGGATGGGCGTTCAAAATATTCTGTGATACGAACAATACGTATGGATAGGAATGGCATGCAGGTTAAATTATATCCCGTGCCGGTTAAAAATGTGTTGAGCATAAAGATTCAATCAACGATAGATGGTCCGGCCGATATAAGAATTACGGATGCACTAGGTCAAACCATCCGCAATTTCAAGACTCAGTTAAGAAAAGGTAGTCAGACAGAAACCTTACAGGTCGGCCATATTAAGCCTGGTATGTACTATATCGAGATACATGCTAAAGATTTTAATTGGACCGGCAAAATTATAAAAGACTAAGTAAAGGACGTTGATGCGAGGATAGTTAAAGATTAATCAGACCCGTAATAAAGAGCCCACACTTGTGCGGGTTCTTTTATTTTATAGTATATGCGAACTGACAGGAACAATCCAACCAAGCGATCTTGCAGCCAAATACGTCAACTCTTCTGCAAGGTGGAAAAGATCAGGCATTAAAAAAGCTCTGAGCAGGAACAAACCTATATATTTACCCTTAGCTTACCCATTATATTGATGGTGTGTTCGCTTATAGTCGTATACTTATTGTAAAGGGAAGGCAAGTCAACAAAATGATGCTAATATCTAACCCTGTCAGTAAAGAATTAGTAATTAAAGGTCTTACAGGTACTGGTGTCTTAACTATAGCCACTATGAACGGGATTCAATTTGAGCGTTTTGCCATTAGCGGAACTACTTTGAAAACAAACGTAAGCCATTTACCCAAAGGCTTGTATTTGGTAACATATAGGTATAAAGAAGGTATTATTACAAGTAAATTGATGATTGAATAATCTTTTAGTTATCACATCACCGATTTTATGTCAACAATGAGTTTATCGACCAGTTCTTTAGACATGCTTTTGATACGCACATCGCTGGCGTCCAGGTATTCTGTAACAGCACCTTTAAGACTTTGAAAAAGGCGGGGCTGTTTTTCTATATTGGGATTAGCTATATCAATGGTGCCGGTTTTAATTTCACCGGATGGTTGGGTCAATGTATAGTCAAAACTTAGGCTGGAATTTACGGGCTCAACATAAATTTTCTCTTTTGCTATATAATATACTAAAACAAAGACCAACCAGCCATCTTCGTGAAAGCGGAAGTCTGCCGGATTCGATTTGATAGTTACCACCAGGTTACCGCCATTTAATATTTCTTTCAATTTTTTTGCGTTGGCCTGGGAAATGAAGCTGTTTGTGAAATTGCCAATAGGTAGCATTACGTTTAGAGCAGAAGTTGTTTCGTGTTTCCATTTCCAGTAAAGGAGTGCAGGAATAACCTGGCCGTTCGTTTTCTTCGTCTCGGAAACTTTGTCCGCCGGCAAAGAATTTTCAATTTTGAAAGTAATGTAATCAGCAGTTTTAAACTTTGTCGGAACGTTTTCTGCATAATGGCGGCCAACCCATTTATCTACTTTGCGTGCCGTTATACAACCAGTCATACCTGCAATCATCATTGGTGCAATGATCGTTTTCAGAAAAAAACTTTTTCTCATAAGTGCTGGATAGTCAGATTCGAAATTTCGTGTATTTGTTCGTATCGAAAAACTAACGAAATTTCTTTTCTCTTATTGCCAGACACCAATGCGTTTTCAGGATGTCGTAATGGTTTTCTTTTACCTGGTTTGGCGACGTGCTCCTCCTTCCCACATCTGCCCTGGTTTTTCAATTTCATAAATGAGCAGCAGCCTTTTCATGATACTAAATTTACTGAAAAAAAGCAATAGAATGTCACCATATCCATGAAAAGAATGAGTGCCGGCATTCCACTAATTACGTATTTTAGGCTACTTTAATTGATTGAATCAAAGAAGCTGCTTCGTCCTTAAACGCCAATATTTTATCTTTTAAAGGCTTGAGATTATTTACAAATTAAGACATGAAATAATAAACGGAACCAAATTACAAAAGGAATAAATAGTTAGTATGAATTATATAATTCCTGAGTCTTTACAAACAGAAAGGTTAAACCTGCGAATGTTTCTTGAAAAAGATTGGCGGGATATGCATGAATATTATTCTGACATGGAATGTATGCGATTTACGAGTGGAAGGACTTTCGATGAGAATGAAAGCTGGCAAAAAGTAGCCGCATTATCGGGACATTGGAATTTAAGAGGTTACGGTTCATACGCGCTTGAAGAAAAAGCAACCGGAAAAGTGATAGATGTTGCAGGTCTTGACTTTCCATTAGAATGGCCTGAGCCCGAAATTCAATGGGGACTGGCTAAAGCTTTTTGGGGAAAAGGATATGCAAGTGAAGCTGTGAAGAAAATAAAAATAATGACATCAGAGGTGATTCCTGATATGTCTCTTATCAGTTTAATATTTAAAAACAATAGTAATTCAATAAACCTGGCAAAAGCAGTTGGTGCCAAATTCGAAAAAGAATACCAATTCAGAAACGAACCCTGCCTCATATTTCGCCACTAGCATTTTTATACAGTAACAAATCTTTGGGGGTTTTTATTTTACGCTTCAAATCCATGAAGTCTTTCCATCACGGCCTGCTTGTACAGGCGTCCGATAGGAATCTCGGTTTTGTTCATATGTACAGATAATCCATTATAACCCGAAATCTTATCAGTGGATACTATATAAGAGCGATGATTGTAGCACCTTCAGCGCTGGTGGGTCGTCATCAATCAGAAGGCAACGCAGTTTCATGATAAAAGGTTTTGAGCAGATGGTACCGCTGCCGATGAAGCCGCAGGATACTTCATTTCGTGATAAATTAATTCTATCTGCAGGGATACCACAAAAAAGTCTCCTTCGTCAGAAGTCTTTAATTCATGTTTGTCCGCGTAAATAAACTGAAGCCGCTTTCTAACATTTTGAATACCGATACCGGATGAACTGAAGTGGTTTGTTCAAGGTCGGTTCTGATTTATTTCCAGGCCTGACTGATTACCGCACTCATTGGAGCGATCATTGGACGATCCCCGAATTTTTCAGCCAGTTGTTTTTCTAATTGAATTTTTATCTCGTTTATGCTCGTAGGATTACACTTTTTGATCTCCTTATAAATAAGCCCGCCTTCTGTTAGGCCATTTGCAGCTTCTTTTGCGGATGTACTTACGGAAGCAAGTTCTACTTTTTCAATTAACATTTTTGAAAATCCGGCATTCTGTAATAATGGTGTTATGGCAGCTTCATCACTCATAGAGGTCGCAAGGTCATATGATTCAGGTAACGGACCTTCCAAATATTGTTTGGCGATAGATGTGGAAGTGTAGGATGCACCGTTATGCTCCAACTTATCCCAGGTTGTAAACAAAAATTGCCCGCCTGGTTTTAGAACCCTATATACCTCTGCAAATGCCTTCGGTTTATCAGGAACGAACATATAGCCGAAACAACAAACAACCAGGTCGATGCTATTGTCGCTAAAGGGAAGCTGTTGAGCATCTATATTTTGCCAGCTTATATCAAGATGGTCTAATTTGCTTTTAGCTACGACCAGCATATCGTTACTAATATCTGATGCGATTAGTTTCGCCTGAGGTGGAATACGTTCACGAATATGGCGGGTGACACGGCCTGTTCCGGCAGCAATTTCAAGTACCATAGATAACCCGGCAGGGTCAATTCGTCTTGCAACTTCTATGGCATATGGTTCAAAAAACAGGGGACCGTAGAATTGATCATAATGAGTGGCAGTTTTTTCCGGCAGATCCGACGAAGAAAAATTAGCCGAATTATCATTCATACTTTATTGATTAATATTTTAAGAAATGGTACAGCGTTATAGAACAAAAGTCAGATCTCTTAGTGTCAATATGCAACGTATCCAAGTGCAGCCGGCAGTAAGAGTAAAATGGAGATATTTTCCGGACGCGTAACATTCTCCCTCAACAGTTTTACAGACTTAAAAACCAGGTTAGTCGCAGCCTGGCTACTGATCTTCATAATCTTGCTTATCTCCTGGTAATTAAGCTTTGCATAATAACGCAGGTACAAGGCTTCCTGCTGCCGGGGTGATAATAACTTTATCTGCTGCAAAAGCTTTTGCCGGATCTCCAATTGTACTTCCTGTTGAATGAGTGTTGATTCATAACTGAACTCTAATGAGTCTGAAGAATTGTCAGTGAGGCTTGAAAAACGTACTTCTTTTTTTAACGCCCTTATCAGTTTATAACGTAGCGCACGGAATAAATATGATTTGACAGATAAAGGAATTGCAATCCGTTCTCTGGACTGCCAGAGCTCCAGGAATAATTCCTGTATGCAGTCATCTATCAGTGTTCTATTCGCTACGATCTTATATCCATACTGAAACAATTCCTTATGAAAATGCAAAAAAATCGCTTCAAACGCTTTTTCATCGCCGTTTGTAAAATCCTTCCAATATGACAAATATTCATCGGGCATTCCGGATAGCATCGTATAACGAATGTAATAAAAAAAAATTCCGGCTAATGATTATATCCGGGCGGATAACTACACTTATATAATAAATGGATCATTTTGACGAAAAACAAGAAATACACAGTTGAGGAGTTAGCCACCGACGAATCATTTATAGGTTGGTTTGTTGGAAAAGAGGCAGGCCAGGTTAGTTACTGGGAAACCTGGATCAACAATAATCCCGACCAGCAGACTACCGTAGAAGCCGCTACCAACCTCCTTACTAAGCTAATGGCCGCCGAAACAACAGTAAGCGATGAACACAGCTTAGCAGCCCGGGACAGGCTGATGAATGCTATACGTGTTGAGCGGAAACCTGCAACGCTAATACGCATGCGCCCGAGAACAATTTGGTGGGCAAGCGCAGCTGTCATAGCAGGATTGCTTATTCTTTCCATTTATTATTTCCCTGATCTAAACCGGGTAAAATACGAAACCGAATATGCTGAAAGCCGCAATATTTTATTGCCCGATGGTTCGCAGGTTACCCTGAATGCACGTTCCACTCTTAGGATGAACAAAAACTGGAAAGCAGGCGAAACAAGGGAAGTGTGGCTCGATGGAGAGGGATTCTTTTCAGTTATACATACCCGTGAAAACTCGAAATTTATTGTACATGCCCGTGATATTAACGTAGAAGTGCTTGGTACAGAATTTAATCTCCAGCGCCGCCGCGAGCGCACTAAGGTGATCCTTCATTCCGGAAAAGTACAGCTCACCGAAGTAGATAAAAAACTGGCGGCGCCTATCATTATGAAGCCAGGTGATATTGTTGAATATAATGATTTATCACACAGCCTGGTTCGAAAAAGAGCTGATACCGAGATGTACAGTGTGTTGAAGGATGGTAAGATGATCTTCAATAATGCCGACTTTAACGAAATCCAGCAGGTACTGGAAGATAATTATGGATTGAAAGTGACTATGATTAACCTGGACCTGAAGGGAAAACAATTCAATGGAGTATTCCCGGTCAACAATTTACAAATATTATTAACGGCTCTTGGTAAAGCCTATGATATTAGTATCGAAGTAAACGATAAAGAAATAAAAATTCAAAACGCCAATAACCCATCTAAAGAATAATCAACACTGCTTTCAAAACAATTGCTATATGAAAAAAAATAAGTCCCTCCTGCCACTGGCATGCCTGCTCATGATCAATTGCTTCCTGATGTGGTGCCCTGCAAAGGCACAAACAATGGCTTTCCAGGACCATCGTCTGGACAAACCCGGAAACTACCAACAGTCTGAAAAAAATCTCAGCACGATACTGACCGGGCTGGAAAAAAAATATAAAGTTTCTTTTTCCTTCGATCTTAAGACCATCAGAGATAAGAAAGTAAGTACTGATGAAAAAAAGAAGTTTTCATCCCTGGATGCTGAGCTTAATTATTTGTTGCCACCACTCCAGTTGCTTTTCGAAAAGCTGGACGCGAAATTATATTTGATTTTGCCTGAAAAGAAACAGCAACCAGCAATACCAGTCAAGAGCCCGGCCGGAACTTCATCTGCTTCTTTTTACGAAAATGCCGGTTTGGAGGCGAATACGCAAAAAGTATTGCATGCTGCAATTGATGCTGCATCAATCAATTTAACCGGAACGGTGACATCAGCATCCGGTGAACCACTTCAAAAAGTTAGCGTGCTTTTAAAAGGGACGGCTCTTGGGACCGCTACCGATAAAGATGGTAATTATGCACTTAATGTTCCCGATGGGAAAGGAACCCTTCAGTTTTCCCTGGTGGGATATGTTTCCAGGGAAGTGGAAATCTCAGATCGTACGAATATTTCCATTAACCTTGAACCCGATTTCAGGTCTATGAATGATGTTGTAGTGGTGGGTTATGGCACGCAGAAAAAGAAAGATCTTACCGGATCAGTTGGAACAGTCAGCGGAACTGAACTTAATAAGATAGCAGTGGCTTCAGTTGACCAGGCCTTGCAGGGGAAACTTGCAGGAGTGATGGTAACAACTAATTCCGGTGAGCCTGGAGGCGCCACCACGGTGAGGGTCAGGGGCATTGGAGGATTTGGTAACAGCGAACCGCTGTACGTTATCGACGGTGTGATTATTACCTATAGTAGTAGCGATGCCTATTCCAATCCTCTTGCCACGCTAAACATGGCCGACATAGAATCTATAAATGTATTGAAAGATGCATCGGCCTCTGCTATATACGGTGCCCGTGCGGGAAACGGAGTGGTACTCATCACCACTAAAAGAGGTAAGATAGGGCAGGCCAGGATTAATGCTGAAGTATATTATGGCGTTCAGTCGGTAACGAAGAAAATGGATATGATGAATGCAAAAGAAATTGCGCAGTTCAGTAATGATTCCAGGACAGCTGCAGGGTTACCTATTTATGGTCCATTTACCAATCCCGAGTCGTTAGGGGAAGGGGTAGACTGGCAGGATCAGATTTATCGCAAGGCAAATATGAGTAATTATCAACTCTCCATTTCCGGGGGCAATGATAAAAGCCAGTATTTTATTTCCGGTGGCTACCAGAAACAGGATGGCATCATCAAAAGTTCTTCTTTCGACCGCTACTCATTACGTGTTAATCTCGACAACCAATTAACTTCCTGGTTAAAATTGGGTAATAATCTCACGATAAGCCGCACTTTGTCAAATTCACCCACCAATGTTGGAAACAACGATAAATTTGATGGGATTGTTGCTATTGCACTAAGACGATCTCCCACACTTGCCATCTATAATTCGGACGGCACCTGGGCTGGTACACCCAGCGGAGCGATAGCTTACCTGGGAAACGTCTCTAACCCCTTAAGAATAGCTACTGAACTAAACAATCCCAATGAACGCATCAGGGGTCTCGGAAATATTTTTTTCGATGTAAAACTTATGAGGGATCTGACTTTCAGAACCAGCCTGGGGATAGACTATGTATTAATCAACGCTTCCCAATTTCAAAAACAGATAACAGAGGAATCTGTACAGGATCTTTCACGATCTGCAACTTCAAGCAAAACAACCAACAGTAATATACTTTCGGAAAATACATTGAATTACAAAAAAGTATTTGGCAAGCATAGTGTGGATGTACTGGCCGGTTATACCACACAAAAAGCCACCTATGAAAACGTTTATGCCTATTCGGAAAATCACCTGAATGATGTACTAACTACTGTTGATGCTGGCTCGTCTATAGGCCGACTGGCATCAGGCAGCAAATCCATTGTCAGTTATGTATCATATCTCGCCCGTATTAACTACGCATTTGATGGAAAATATCTGCTGACAGCAAATATTCGTCGTGACGGCGCTTCTGTATTTAGCTCTGAAAATAAATTTGCCGTTTTCCCGAGTTTTTCTGCCGGTTGGAGAATCTCAAACGAAAAATTCATGGAGCATATACCAGCTATCAGTAATCTCATGCTTCGTGGAAGTTGGGGCCAGACAGGTATTGATGGAAGTTTAGGTGTAGGTGCCGAATATGCCAGCATGGGAACAGGATATCTCTATAATTTTAATGGCGTCCCGATAAATGGCATGGTGCAAACATCAATTCCCAATTCTTCCCTCAAATGGGAAACCGTAACACAAACCGATTTTGGATTCGACCTGGGATTGTTTAATAACAGGATCAACATTACAGCTGATTATTTTAAGAAACATTTTTCTGATATGATCGAACAACGTCCTATTCCAGGTTATTTTGGAATCTGGGATAGTCCATCGTCGGTCAATTCCATTTCCCAGGCGATGAATGGTGCTACAATAGATAATACAGGATTTGAATTTTCACTCAACTATGATAACCAGGCTCCGCAAGATAAATTTAATTACAGTTTGGGTGTAAACCTTACTACTTATTCCAATAAGGTAGTTGAATTAGCATCACCTACAAGCGGCGGTGCAGCGGGTGTCAATGTGATCCAGGGTAATCTTACCCGCACTGAAAAAGGACGTTCGGTTGGTGAATTTTATGGATATATAGTAGATGGAATTTTCCAGACCAAAGATGAAATCCTTAAATCGCCTTCACAGAATGCCAATACAGCACCGGGCGATTATAAATTCAGGGATGTAAATAATGATAATAAGATTAACGAAAACGACAAGACTTTTATCGGCAGCCCTATCCCCGATATCGCATACGGCATTACCGGAAATATGTCTTACAAACAGTTCGATCTAAATTTTTCTTTACAGGGTGTATCCGGAAATGAAATTGTGAACGTTAACAAATTCATGACTGAATCGGTTGCCAGCACGGAAAATAAAAATCGGACTATGTTGAACAGATGGACCGCTTCCAATCCTAATGCTACTTACGCAAGAGCAATCTCTACTGATCCAAATTTTAATGATCGATTTTCTACAAGACACGTGGAAGATGGATCGTTTTTCCGGCTGAGAAATATTCAATTCGGGTACAAATTGCCAGCACACCTGATCAATAAAATTTCTCTCAGCACTGTGAGAATTTATATCTCGGCACAAAATTTATTTACGATTACTAATTATTCAGGTTACAACCCGGATATCGGTTCACAAAAACAATCCAACGCGAGTAGTGGTTTGGATAATACTATATATCCACAGGCGAGGAGTATCATCGGTGGCATCCAGATCGGATTCTAATTTAATTAACCTTCATACAATTAATATGAAAAAAATAATTTGCGCATTCTTTACAATTTCTCTTTTCCTTCTGTCAGGATGCGGAAAAGAATTTCTCGAAAGACCGCCTTTGAACCAGGTGTCAGCAGCCACTTATTGGGAAACTGACCAGGCTGCCATCATGGGTGTAAGTGCAATTTACGATGCAGTTCAGAAAGACCTTGGCTACCGGCTGGGTATGATGACTTTTGGAGATGTTGCCGGCGACGGTATGGCTTCTTATGATCCGGACTGGTTTATTTTTATAGATAATTTTACTGTAAATTCAAGTGACAAACAGATACCAGCAGCATGGCGGGCCTGGTGGGCCGGTATTACACGTGCGAATACTGCCATTGACCGTATTCCAGGTATTAAAATGGATGCAACACTCAGAACAAGATTGGTGAACGAAGCCAAATTTCTTCGCGCTGTTTGTTATTTTAATATCGTAAACATCTGGGGTGACGCGCCACTGATCAATAGTGATATGAGTAAAGAGACATTACTAACGATCAAAAGATCACCGCAGGCAGATGTCTATGCACAGATCGAAAAAGATTTTATGGATGCTGAAGCATTACCGGTTTCTTATCCGTCGAGCGACCTGGGTCGCGCTACCAAAGGCGCCGCCATGGCTTTCCTGGCCCGTACTTATCTGTATCAGAAAAAATATGAGCTCGCAAAAACAAAAGCAAAACAGGTGATTGACCTGGGTGTATATGCGCTTCAGGATAAATACATAAAAAATTTCCAAACAGCTTTTGAGAATGGGATCGAATCCATTTTTGAAGTGCAGTTTGTTCCCGGCACCGGCGGTTGGGGAAATAATGAAGGCAATTGGACAAGCAACTATACGGGTCCAGGTGCGTATGTGCCTACAGGTGGATGGGGTGTTATCATGCCTGAAAAAAATGAAGAGAAAGCCTACGAACCCAACGATAAAAGAAGAGCCGTTAATCTTTTTGAGGCAGGATCTGTATATAGTGGTATTCCATATGATCCTTCCTGGTCACCTAATTCCGGTACACATATCGCTAAATTTATTGTGGGCGATGATATTATTGCTACCCAGGGTATGATTGATGCGGACCGCAATATGCCCGTGATCAGGTATGCTGAAGTATTACTTATTTATGCAGAGGCACTCAATGAAACGGGTCAAACTGCCGCCGCCGAACCATATATCAACCAGGTACGTGCGAGGGCTGGCTTGCCTGCTATTTCAGGATTGTCTAAAGACGCATTTCTTGATGCAATTCTCCAGGAGAGAAGGATTGAATTTTTTGGAGAGGGTCAGCGTTTCTTTGATCTCCGCAGAACCGGGAAGTCAGATCACTATATCCGCGTACTTCGTGGTAAAACTAATTTTGATGCTAAGAAAAACCTGTATTTTCCCATCCCGCTTGCTGAAATTGAATTAAATCCGAACCTTGTACAGAATCCGAACTATTAAGGCTCTTTTATTTTCTCTGATGTTGTTTGCCGCCTGTAATCCAGGCGGCAAACCTGTTTTATTTAAGTTAATGCCGGAAACTCAAACCGGCATAACCTTCCGTAATATCATAACGGAGTCCGACAGTCTGAATGCTCTCAATTTTACCAATATTTATCATGGCTCCGGCGTTGGCATAGGTGATTTTAATAATGATAGCCTGCCAGACGTTTTTCTTGCGGGAAATATGGTTAGCTGTAAATTATATCTTAACCAATCTGAATTTAAGTTTAAAGATATTACGACAGATGCCGGTACACAAACCCATCAATGGGTGAATGGTGTTTCAATAATTGATATCAACCAGGATGGTTGGAAAGATATTTATTGTAGCGTCGGCAATCTCGGCGACAGCGCTGCTTCTGCTAATCTTTTATTTATCAACCAGGGAAATAACAAATCCGGGATTCCTGTATTCAGGGAAATGGCAGCTGAATATGGATTGAATAATAAGGCCTATTCTATGCAGGCTGCATTTTTTGACTATGACAGAGATGGCGATTTGGATATGTACCTGCTGAATAACGGTGTGGCATCCGCGAAAACAAGCTATATGATACGACCAAGGATGTTGAATGGCGAAAGCGAAACAACCGATCAGCTTTTTCGAAATGATGGTGGTACCGATCATCCACATTTCACTAATGTTTCCCGGATTGCCGGGATAACTGCTGAAGGCTTTGGCCTCGGGCTTGCCATCAGCGATTTGAATAACGATGGTTTTCCGGATATCTATGTTTCAAACGACTTCATCAGCAGCGATCTGCTATGGATGAATAATGGTAATGGAAGTTTTACCGACCATTGCAACGACTATCTTCAACACACCAGCCTTAACGGAATGGGTGTTGATATCGCCGATATCAACAATGATGGTTGGAATGATATCATGCAGCTCGATATGCTGCCGAAAGATAACTTCCGTCGGAAAATGATGTTGAACAAAGCCAATTACAATAGTTTTCTGTTACAAAGAACTTTGGGTTACCAGGCGCAGTTTGTCAGGAATGTGCTTCAAATCAATCGCGGCCCTTCGCCGGATTCGGGTCTGAGCTTCAGCGACCTGGCTCAAATGAATGGCATTGCAGCAACCGATTGGAGCTGGGCGCCACTCATCGCTGACTTCGACAATGATGGCTGGAAAGATATTTTTGTTACCAATGGTTACCGCAGGAATATTACTGACCTGGATTTTATCAACTATGACTTTGTTACACATACCAGGTTTGGGTCTGCAGCATATAAAAAATCCACCTATAAAGAACAGTTGGCAAAACTACCAGAGGTGAAACTACCAGATTGTATTTTTCATAACAACCATGGTCAGGGCTTTACTGAATTGGGTGCAGACTGGGGTTTCAGTATACCATCTTTTTCAACCGGTGCAGCTTACGCAGATTTCGATAACGATGGAGATCTTGACCTCATAGTAAATGCAATTGATGAACAGGTAATGCTGTACCAGAATCAATCAGTGCAAAAATCGGTAACATTGATTTTCAAAGGAGATTCAATGAACCGCGATGGAATCGGGGCAAAGATTACTGCAGGTTTTGGTGGCGAAACCATTCACCTTGAAAACTATCCGTAAGAGGATATCTATCATCTGTTGACAGCAGGATGCTAATTGGTACCGGTAAAGTAAGTCAGGTCGATTCACTCATTATTGTTTGGCCGGATGGTGCAACGGAGACAAAAAAAGGATTAATAAGTGGCCAAAGAATTATAGTTAATTATGGTGATGCGAAAAAGAAACCTGCAGTACCTGGGGATAAAAAGAAAACGACCATATGTGAAAACAAATCTCTTACATGGCTGCAGGACATAAGCAGTCAGACAGGGCTGAAGCTGGAAATACAAAAAGAGACGTTCATTGATTTTAATCGCAACGTATTGCTTCCCTATAATTCGTCCGCAAAAGTTTTTTGTATGGCTGTTACTGATCTGAACAATGATGATCTGGATGATTTTTATATAGGAGGAAAAGATAGTGCAGAACGTTTCCTTCTCATCCAAACGGCAAATGGCAATTTTAAAAAATGCCGCTTACCCTTCGCCGGCATAGCTGATGATATAGACGCTATCTTTTTTGACGCAGATGCTGACGGTGATCAGGATCTGTATGTAGTTAGCGGGGGTGTAAGATATGGAGCGAATAATTCATCTTACCAGGATCACCTGTACATCAATAAAGGGAATCTCGTTTTTGAAATCGTAAATGCACTTATCCCGGATGAAAAATCCAGCGGTTCATGCGTAGCGTCAGCAGACTATGACATGGATGGCGACCTGGACCTGTTTGTAGGTGCTAAATATATTCCTGATCAATATCCAATGCCGGGAAACTACATGTTACTGAAAAACGAGAAAGGAAAGTTCAAGGATGTTTCTGATATCGACATGGTGAACCCCGGCGAAAAATCAATGATCAACACTGCGTTATGGACTGATATAGATGGCGATGGTGATCCTGACTTGATTACGGCAGGAGAATTTTCAGAGATATTACTTTTTCGGAATGAAAAGGGAAAACTGGTTCCCGATCGAAATAGCGGCGATCTGGCACAGAAAGGTTGGTGGACCAGCCTCGCAGCAGCAGATATGGATGGAGATGGTGATACGGACCTGGTTGCCGGCAACCTGGGATGGAACACACATTTTGCTGCAAGTGCTAAAACACCTATGATTGTATACGCAACAGATCTCGACAAAAATGGAAGTATAGAACCCCTGATAGGATTGTTTTTAAACGATAAAAATGGCTATCCTGCCCTGTTTCCTGAGATGGTTCGTGACGAACTTGCCACGCAAAGCCCCGTTGTGAAGAAAAAATATGAGCGCTATGAACATTTCGCCAGCGCTACACTTTCAGACCTGCTTGGGGAATCAAATAAAAATGCCTGGCATCGCGAGATCACGAATCTGAGTAGCAGCTATTTTGAAAATGATGGTAAGGGTCACTTCAAGGGCATTGCCCTGCCTCGTGAAACTCAGACGGCTCCGATTCAAAAGTTGTTGATTACAGATCTTGACGGTGATGGTATTCCTGATATCGTGGCTGGCGGAAATGACTATAGTTGGGACTCCAGGAATGGATATAGTGATGCTTCCTTCGGCTTTGTATTGAAGGGAGAAGGAAAGGGGAAATTTAAATCAATTAACTTTCAACAAACCGGATGGTGGACAAAAGGAGAAGTCACAGCTTTGAAACAATATAAAGGGCCTGCTAAATCAATGCGATACCTGAGTATTTCCAACCTGGGAGCAGCTTATATCTTTACGATCACATTTCAATAAAAAATTACATAAATCTTCACCTGGTTTAATGCCAGACTGTTTTATTTTAAGCTTCATATCCATGAAGTCTTTCCATAACGGATTGCTTAAACAAACGTCCAATAGGAATCTCGGTTTTATTCATTTGTACAAATAATCCGTTGTAACCCGAAATCTTGTCGATGGACACTATATAAGAGCGGTGAACCCGTACAAAGCGGTGCGCAGATAAAAGATTTTCCATGGAGCTGATGGGCTGCTTAACCAATATGGTTTTATTACCAGTAATAAATAGCTTCACATAATCTTTCCAACTCTCGATATAAAGAATTTCATTGACAAAAACCTTTTGCATATTCTTATCCACTTTTAGATAAACAAAAGCGCTCGGGTTGGGGCTGTATTCTGAGGTTTGCACATCTTTATCAGGCGTTGCCATTCGTTTTAATTTGGTCACAGCTTTTACAAAGCGTTCGAACGAAACCGGCTTCACCAGGTAATCAACTGCATCTAATTCATAGCTTTCTATGGCATAATCGCGGTAGGCGGTAACAAAGATCACTTTTGGAGGGTGCGAAAGGTTGCGTAGAAAATCTGTGCCCAGGAGCTTTGGCATTTTAATGTCAAGAAAAAGCACGTCAACGGGCCGTTGGTGTAGTACATCCAGGGCTTCAATAGCATTCCTGCAGAGGCCTACAATTTCCAATCCGTTAATTTGCGACATATGTGATTCTAACACCTTCAGCGCAGGTGGTTCATCATCAATCAGAAGGCAACGCAATTTCATGATAATAGATTTAGAGTAGATGGTACTGCGGCCGGTGAAGCCCCACGATACTTCATTTCATGATGAATTAATTCTATCTGCAGGGATACCACAAAAAAGTCTCCTTCATCAGAAGTCTTTAATTCATGTCTGTCCGGATATATAAACTGAAGTCGTTTTCTTACATTTTGAATACCGATGCCGGATGTACTGAATGGCACATAGTTGTTTTTGCTGTTGGCAATTTTACACCGCAAAATGTTTTGCTTTACAGCAAGATCCATACTGAGCCAGGGCTTCTCCAGTTGATCGGATGTGCCGTGCTTGAATGCATTCTCCAGGAAAGGCAATATTAACAATGGAGCTATGTATTTGTCTTTAATGTCTCCCTCAATGTTCAGCGATATCTCAATCTTGTCGCCATATCTTGCTTTCTCTAATTCAATATAATCTTCCATTACTGCTGCCTCCTTTTCCAGCATTACTTCGTCGGCTTTACAATCATAAAGCATATAACTCAGGAGTGATGACAGCCTTAAAATCATTCCAGGTGTTTCAGGCGACTGATCAATTGAAAATGAATAAATATTATTAAGCGTGTTGAAAAGAAAATGAGGATGCACCTGCGCTTTCAACAACTGAAGTTCTGCTGTTACTTTTTCTTTTTCTGCCTGTATCCACATCTGTTGCTTAATCAGCCAATGTTTGAATAAAAAGATGAAGCACACAATGCCGGCAGTGGTAGTTAATACCAGGAAGCTATTGGCGTTCCATGGATTCCGGTCTATGGGATTGAAATGCAGGGCTTCCTGCAATGGGATGAAAATAAATGCCCTGAAACTATAGTTAAGAAACAAACCGCCAACTCCCCATGCGAGGATGATGAGCGTAAAGACAACATATCTCCCTCTTAGCAAATACCGTGGCAATACCCAATAGATAAGCGGATAACAATAGAGCATTCGCACCGGTACCCAAAACAAGCCTTGATAAATATTCCGTTCGAAACTACGCCCTAAGTTTTGCCAGACAAAGGAAACGAGCACTGTATGTATGATCCAGAAAATAAGGTGCCGCAATACCCTATATTTTGGTGACATCAAAAGATCGTTGGCTTTAGAAACGTTCATCGTGCTGGCTTTCTATTACAAAGTTAGAATTAAGTACAGAATGTGCAGCCTTCCAGGATACAAATAAGACAGACGGTATTTATTTTCGACAAACAGCTGATAAATGCCTCTCAATTTACTTGAGAACCAACAGGTTTATTTGAGAAGCAACTGTGGTTTTATTTTTGGAAACTTCTACACTAAGCGATCGGGAAGAAGAAGGGATAATTTACTTGCTAACTTTTCATTGCAATAAAACGCAGCCGCCAGGAATGATTTTCCTTCATAAAAAGACTGCATTGACAAGCTCATCCTAAACGAAAAGTTATGAAATACAATTCCAGGTCATTCATCAATTTGTTTCTGCTTCTATCCACATTTGTTTTGCTCATATCCTGTCAAAAACGGGACAACGATCATACAAACGATCATGGCAATTTGACCAAAACCTATTCCTCTGACGTTTTGAAGGAATGGATAAAACTGGATCTGCAATTATTGAGAAGCAACGAAACAAAGCTTAACAACTTTGTCATGATGCATCATTGGGCATACAGCAGCATAGCGTTATACGAAGCAGTTGTTCCCGGTATGCCCTCTTATCAATGCTTATCAGGGCAATTAAACGAAATGCCGGCATTGCCCATCAGAGAACACAATAAAGATTACCATTGGCCCACTTGCGCCAATGCTGTGTTAGCGGCTATGACAAAAAAGTTTTACCTGGATAGCATTACGCAGGGCGGTAAAGATTCCATCACCCTATTGGAAGAGACATTAAACGCAATTTATAAAACAGAAGTCGATGCAACTATTTTTGAGCGATCAAAGGCTTTTGGCACGGAAATAGCCGCGCGGGTTTTTAACTGGGCGCTTACTGATGGTTATATTACCGCAAATCCTGCTTATGTTCTTCCCTTGGGCGAAGGGCAATGGCAAAGAACACCGCCCGGTTTTTTATCACCACAGCGACCTTATTGGGGTCTTAACCGTCCGTTGATGGCAGGCAGTGTAAAGGCAACGCAGCTATCCTCACCACCAGCTTATTCTGGCGATCCCAAATCAGCATTTTATGGATATGTAAAAGAAGTTTATGATTTACGGAATAGCGTTAGCAGTGACGAGCAGGCACAGGTGCTGTTTTGGAGAGATGTGCCTGGAGGTGGACATGCACACTGGCTTTCTATTTTTCTGCAGGTGCTGAACCAGGAAGGAAGCCGTGCTATGCTGGACAAGGCCGCCCTTGTATTTGCAAAAATGGGTATCACGCAAAGCGATGCCCGCATTAGCTGCTGGAAAGCAAAATACGAATACAATCTGCTGCGTCCCGTTACTTATATCAATGCAATAATATCACCACAGAAAAATTGGAATTCCTTTATCACCACACCGAATCATCCGGAATATCCATCAGCACACTCCAGTTTTTCGGCGCCTGCTGCGGCTGTCCTTACTCAGGAGTTTGGGGACAATTATTCTTTTACCGACCATACTTATGATTTCCTTTCGCTGCCTGCAAGAACATATAAATCATTTACACATGCAGCAACCGAAGCCGGAAACTCAAGAGTCCTGGGCGGTCTTCACTACCGGTTCTCCATAACTGCTGGCAATCATTTGGGAGATGGTATCGCAAACTATATGAACCAGCATATCCGGTTTAATAAGGGGAAATGATTGTAACATGATGTATTATGAGAGTGTTGTTTCCCGGTGTATCGTACAATTTAATTTATTATCCGCATCTGCATAGCCATTTTTATCAACGATGCAATATTGCGGGCTTTAAATTTCGCCAGGATATTTTTTCGATGTGTATCAACTGTGGTAATACTGATAAACAATTGTTGGGCAATTTCATTGTTGGTTAATCCTTCAGCAATAAGCCCCAGTATTTCTTTTTCCCTGCGGGTTATTATTGGAATGTTACTTTCAATATCAGGTTTTTTAATTGCCAAACCGGCTTCGAAACTTAAATACTGCTTACCTTTTACAACCGTCTGTATGGCTTCCATCAGTTCGTTTTGAGTAGCATTTTTAATGACATATCCTGAAGCACCGTTGGCAAGCATTTTTTCAATAAAGCTTTGTTGGTTAAACGTACTTAAGCCCAAAATATGAATTACCGGGTATTTTTCTTTTACTTCCCTGCATAAATCGATGCCGCTTGTATCGGGCAGGTTAATATCCATCAACAATACATCTGGTGTTTGCTGTTTTATAAAAGCAAGGCAGGATGCGGCATTGGTGGCATGGCCCATCCATTCGATAGCTGTTTCATTTTGCAACAACGAACGGATGCCTTCTATCACCATATAGTGATCATCTACTATAAAAACTTTTATTGCCATGCCCGGCTTATTTTAGTAAAAAGCATATTTTAATTTCTAAATGCTCAATTCAATAAAAACAGAAGTGCCTTTTTCTTTTGATGATTGTACGTCTAAATTACCTTTTAGAAATTCTACCCTATTTTGAATATTGCTCCACCCAATTCCGGTAGCGCGTTTTAAAATGGACGTATCAAATCCTTTACCATCATCTTCAACCGTAACAGATAGCTGGCCATCACTTTTAGTTACCTGTACAATAGCAGTTTTAGCCGCTGCGTGCTTCATGGTATTGTTGAGTAACTCCTGTACGATACGATAAACAGTAATCGAAGTGGTTTGTTCTATAGCTGCATTTTCAAGTCCTATGGATTGATACGAAACCTCCAATGCGCCTGATTGATTGATCTCGTTACAAAAATCTTTTAATGCAGTATCCAAACCAAATTTCACCAACGCCTCGGGCATCATATTATGTGCTACCCGGCGCATTTCTTTTATTGAACTATCCAGCATATCCATGCTGCGTTCAAAAGCCTGGTTATTTTCAGGCGTCATGATTAAATTTCCTTTCATGTTATTAAATGAATATTTTATTCCTGATAACATTCCGCCAAGGCCATCGTGTAAATCCCTTGCAAGCCTCGTTCGTTCCTGCTCTTCGCCTTTTAGCACTGCTTCGGTGGCGGTTAATTGTTGCTGGGTTTCTAATTCATTTATACGCTGCTGTTGCAGCTTCTGCTTTTGTGTATAATTACGATAAGTGAGTAAAGCAATTACCAGGAAAGCAGATGCTGACCCGATGAGAACATAATTTATGATTTTTCTTTTTTGCAATTGGGATTGCTGAAGTACGATTTGCTTATCTTTCTTCTCTGTTTCATATTTTTTTTCTAATTCAGTTGCGTATTTTTTTGAATCAAGATTAACTGTTGAATCATTGGCGTCTTTATATTTTTGAAAATACTCGTAAGCCTGTTGATACTTTCCTGTTGCTGCGTATATGTCGGATAGGTATTTATAGCCTTCATCAAGCATGCCAAAGTAATTAATGGCCTTAGCTTCTTGTATCCCTGTTAATAAATATGTTTCCGCATTTTTATATTTTTTCTGTAGAATGGCAATGGCTCCCATTTGCAACTGAGACTCAGCCTTCCCATAGCTATAGCCGTATTTATTTGATACGTCAAGACATTTCTGAAAATATAAAAAAGAAGAATCAGGCTGGTTCATTTTTTTAAAAACCTGGGCTGATATCAGGTAATAAGCGAAGATTATATCTACACTGTTAATATGAGCTGATTCGTCAAAATACAAGCTTGAACTATCAATGCAGGTTTTTGCCGATAAATTGTCTTCCTGCATGATATAGGCGTTTGCGAGAATGAAATATGCCATAAACAGGTGATTACGTACGCCGGTTTTTTTTGCAGTACTGACTGCTTTATGTGCATATTCGTTTTGCTTGTTATACTCTTTGATGTCCCCAAAAAGTGTTGAAACATTACAGTAGATATTAACCAATTCAGCATCTAAGCCAGCTTTCTCAAGTATGGCAATACCCTTTAAATAGTATAGTACAGATTGCTTAAACTCATTCTGGGTTTTTAGCCTGCTCGCTATGTCGCTATATGCACCTGCTTCAAATTTTATGGCTTTGGGATTACCTGATTTTTGATAGAAACCAATTGCTGTATCCAGGCTTGCTATTGATTGTACATTGTTGCCGCCATTACCCAATAAAACAGCCTGATTTTGATAAATACGACCCAAATTATAATTTAGGTTCTTTTGGCTGGCGAATTTTATTGCTTCCCTGTATGCCTTATGGGCTTTCGAAGTATCTACGAGTTCATAGTCTATGGCCAGGCGCATCATACTAACTGCCCTGTTTGTATCTGTCATCGACCCTTGTAATTCTTTAGTTATGCTGTCAACAAGATGCTGCTGGGCTTGTACAGAATGGAAAGTACAGAAGATGAATAACGGTATAATTATTATCATTCTCATACAGTTAAAATATCACTTTACTATTCATTCTACAAATAAAAGAAATAGCCATTAACGCGCTTCTCCTGTTTTTCCATGATTTTTTAGATTTATAAGAATATCCTGTTTTTACAGGATAACGAAAGTTTATAAAGCCTGCTATTTTTAGTTTCTAAAAATTTATTGATGAAATATCTTCTTATATCAACGGTTCTTCTTGCAGCGACTGTTTCATTTGCGCAAACAAAACCCAAACAGAAGGCGGAAGAAAAACCTCCTACCCAAAAAGAAATCCAGGGCATGATGAAAGAGATGCAGGGAGCCATGGACGGCATGAGTGCCGAAGATAAAAAGGCAATGGACAGTATGGGTATAAAAATGCCCGATATGAAAGTTATACAAAAAACAGTTGCAGGCATAAAAGATGGCCAGCTACAAAAAGCCTATGAGGATGAAAACAGGATTGTCCCGATAAAAGATGTTAGCCGAATTGCCAGCATTTCAAAAACACCAATTACCAATGTTACGATGGCTGCATTCATATTGACTGCTCATGGCAAAGTATTCATGCAATTAAAACCGGCATCAAAAACCAAGGGTGAAGAAGTTTACAAATTGATAAAGGCTCAATATAATTCTGATGTAGCCACCGGTAACACTGCTGCAGGTCTTTGGATGATGGGAAAGGCAGAGCTCGCCCTTTATGTAATGGGTAAAGCTTGCCAGGATAATCCGCAAAATACAGACAATCTAAACAATTACGCTTCGATGTTATCCATGAGCGGAGGGGAACAACTTTCTATTCCCATATTGAATTATGTCAACAGGCAATTTCCCAAAAACAGCACCGTTCTCAACAACATTGGTCAGGCATGGTTTGGCCTGGGTGATATCGATAAAGCCAATGCTTATTTAGACAGTGGCATTCGATTGTATGCTTATCATCCGCAAGCAAACTATACCAAATCATTTATTGAGGAAAGTAAAGGCAACAAAGCTGCGGCAATAGAAACCGCCAAACGCAGCGTTAAAAAAGGGTACACCCTTAAAAAGGAAGACCGTCTGAATAAATTGGGCTACAAATTAAAAAGCGATGACTTGAATTGGAATCGTCCTATGCCTGCCGATGTTTTGGGATTGGAAAAGTTCAGGTGGCCCGATTATCCACAAGATGTAGCTCTCAGCGAATTATTAGAAAAGGAATGGAGTGTTTTTAAAGCAGCATGTCAGGATGAAATGAATGCCCTGCGGGGTCAACAGACAAAATTGGAAGCTGAGATGACTGCCGCCAACCAGAAACGCTTAACGCAATTACTTCAAGCTGGTCAAAAAGGCAAATGGGTTGATCCGTTTCCTCCTCTTGCACCGATGGCTATGGTAAAATTAAAATACCTTGTTGATGGAAAGGATGGCCAACTTGCCAATTCCTATCAACAGAAAGTAGTGGCCCTTGGAAACGTATATCTTAACACGGAGCAAGCCGAAAAAAATCTTTCTCAACGGCTCGTATCTGTTAGGGAAAAATATGAAGACAAGTTTGGTGAGGGAAAACCTAACCCATTCAAAGATGCCTGCAAAGATGAGAATGATGCATTGAATATCTTTTTGACTTCAACCAATCAGAGCCTGGAACAAACCTCCAGGGTCTACCTGAATTTCTTACGCAGGAAACTGAATGACGAAGTGTACTATTACCAGTATACCATGTGGCCGGAGGAATTTGAAGTGGCCAAAGTACAGGCAAAAATCACCTGGTTAGGTTCAATCCATGGGCAGAAGGTAATGTTCAAAAATGAAAGCAACTGGTGCCAGGGGGAAGTAGTGGTAAAGGAGAAACCATTCAAACTTGTAGCATTCGATGACGTGCATTGCGAATACCACAGCCAATTAACACTCGGGCCAGGTACAATCAATGTCGACTGCGGCAGGATGACTACCCAATTGGATTTGAAAATGGTTAAGCTCGGATTAAAGCAAGACATGGATAAAGAAACTTTTGGTGATCAATTTATGAGTTGCTCTATTGAAGTAGGTGTTGGTGCAAGCGCTGGTATAGATGTTGGCCCTCTCAAAGCAGAAGCCTCCATTGGCGCAGCACTGGGTGTAGAAATTGACCGCAATGGTATTAGCGATGTTGTTATAAAAACTTCAGCAGGGGTGAGTGTCGGAACTGACATTATTAAAGACGGTAGTATGGCGGGTGTCGGTGTTAGTGATCTGTCGGTAGAAGTTGGCGTGAAAGGGCAGGTTAGTATTATCAGCGGGAAGTCATCGATAGAAAGTACAGGGCTTTTAAGTGGAATCACTAAACAGATACAGTAAAAATCATGAAATTTTCATTATTTATAAGCGCCATTCTTTTTACAATATCAGCAAACGCACAGGATTGCAATAGCGAATTATTAGTTAAAACAATGGGTATATTAAAAGCAGACTCGCCGGCTGGCGGAAGGGGATTAAAAGCTGAAGACCTGGCTAAAAATAAAGAGGTTTTAGCATCTATAAATAGGATGATAAAATCATCATATGCTCCTATGGGTGTAGATGCTGTTTTTCATGAAAATTATGGATCCCCTTCGCTAAACTGGCAACCCAATGGTTATAGCTATAGTATCATTCCATTAAACTATTATTGCGAAGGCAATACTATCAGAACAGCTCACGAAACTTCAACCTATTTTTCTATCAGTACCAATATTTTTGATGCTGAGATTTATGACACGGCACAAGGAGACAGATTATCAGCCGAAGGATTCAATGTTTTAAATTTTATGCCGGTTGAAAAAGATGGTTATTGGTATTTTAAAGAAACGGATGTCAGTCTGGGCTTTGGCATGACTGGTAAAAGTAATGCCTGGTTGATTACTCACAACGGTAAACTTCCCTTTGCCTATGTAACAAAAAAAGAGTTTTTGGAAAAAAGAAAACTCGCACTGTCAAATCAAATGCTTCAGTCATCCTCTGGCTTTAAAGATGTACTAAACAACAACGAAATAGGAAAAAAATATAAAGAAGCTGAGTTCAAAACCGATCCTGAAAAATTAAAAGAGTATATGAGAATGGACTACCAGCCCATCAAAGAGCGGTACGAAAAATTACTTTCTGATAATGAAAAAGAAATTAAACCGGCATTTGATAAAATTGAAACGCAACTTAAAATCCCGGCAGATGAATTGAACAAACAAGCCATTGTGAAAACGGACCCCAATGACCATTTATCTTATCTATTCACTGATGCAAATGACCCATTTGGAAAGATACTCATCAAGCCAAACCCCGGATATTTTAATAAAAAATTACATAAATCATCACCGCAGTTTTTTTGGGTACATGTAAGCGGCAATCACAAGGAACCCATAGCAACAAAATTCATGACTGATATAGTGAAAGCAGTTGATTTTGCTGTATTGAAAAATATGCTGGGAAAATAGGCCTGTACGAACCAATAAAAAATGACACTAAACTCAGGCAGAGGGGGAAGCAGTGCCTGCCGGGATATCCCAGTTATAGGTCCTGGCGATGCTCAGCGATCCTTTATTGTCCTGGATCTTGTATTCAATCTTCACAGTCTTGAACACCATTTCGACGCGCTGCATCACATTGCCTTCCTCCGTCCCGGCGTTCGACACCTTCGTAATGTAGACACCTTCCAGCAGCATCGTAAAATAGGTTTCGGGGATATCTTTACTGCCCGCTTTCAACATCTGCAGCTCGCACTTCGGGAAGGCTTTGCCGGAGCAAATATAGCCGAGGATAACGATGGAAGAAGTATCGAACCGGTGCTCGAAATTCAGTTTACCGGGATTCGGCTTGCCGACGCTTGCGCCGCCACCCCTGGTCCAACTCGACTCCGCTTCTACTTCCCAGTCCCAAGCCTGGATCTCGATCCATTTTTCTTTGCCCTTTTGGATGGACTCGCCGTCGGCTTTGTCGAAGAAACTCATGAATGCGTTGATGACCATAATAGACGCTCCTTTTTTTAGAGGTGATATAATCATGAAAGTGGTTAACAAAGTTGGTAAGAAAATAGCAATTCTTGATTATTTTCTTGTCATTCTAAAGTAGTCGTATTTAAAAAACTGGTCAGTTAGAATTATACTCATTCAAACCAGCTACTTATTGTCGGTAGTTACAGAACGTTTATATTGCAGATTTTTAAAGTATACATCATGGTTGACTACAGAAAAATCCAATTATATGTACCGTATCTATTTTTAGCCTTTTTCATTTTCCTTATTTTCCCAAATTACTTTTATACTCTTCCCGAGGCAGGTCTGGATAACTCCTGGAATATTGCTCTGCATCTGGCTCACAAGGATCATTTTATTCATGGGAAAGATTTTCTTTTTACTTATGGACCGCTCGGAGTTCTCCATTCACGCTATCCCATTTCAGTAAACCTGTTTGTGTATCTTATATTTGATATATACTTTCTGTTGGTAATTTATTTTATTCTGAAAGATGTTTTAAAGAAGCGGTTTAGTTATGGTCTTGCCATTTTTATTTTTTTGAGTTTCATGACTGCGATGTATGAAGGAATATATCAGTGGCATTTTTTCTTTTTCCTTTACTTTCTGTTTTCGTTTATAAAACAACCCAAAAATCCTGGCTTTTTACTGCACGCCGGAGTCCTATCGTTGATTTGTTTTTATTTTAAAGTGAGTTTCGGAATTGTGGCAGTTATTGTCTTTTTAATGACCATTGGTTACTCAGGAATTCGAAAAAAAATAAGTGTCCCGTCTGTTGCTGTAATTGCGGGTGTCTATATTTTCAGCCTGTGGCTAAGTTCAAAGCTGCTACTGGTAGATCTGAAAGGGTATGTGGTAGGAGCCCTGGAACTGATCGATGGTTATAATGATGCCATGTTTATGGAAATAAGGCCTACCTATGAGATTTTCACTTATTCAGCGATGGTTGCTGTTCTCATTGCCGGGATTTACATACTCTGGTTATTGATTTTATCTATACGCAAAAAAAGCTTTGTGGCGGAAATCGATCAATTTTTTATTTACGGTATTATTGGCCTGAGTGTATTCATTTTATTTAAAAGCGGATTTGTAAGATCTGATAGCCATATATTCGTTTTTTTCAAAGGCATTTGCCTGATCATGCCTTTATTTTACCTGTTTAGCCATGAAGGATTTCAACGAAAAATGGCTGCATTTTGCTGCTGGTTGGTACTGGCCATTTCTTTTTGGGCCGTAAATACCATTCCGGGAAACTATCGACCTTATACCCGCATTTTAACAATGTCCATTATACCAATTAAAATCGGGGAAATTAAAAACTACTTTCAGGGATTAATGAATTACAACGAAGCCGTTGAAGATTCCAAACTGTTGACTTCAAGAACCAATGACTTAAAGAAAATCATAGGGAGTCATTCAGTAGATGTAGTTCCCTCTGAGATTTCAAAGATATACTTTAATGGTCTGCGTTATAATCCCCGACCGGTCATTCAATCTTATTCTGCATACGGAAAGTATCTTGATAACCTCAATTATACCAAGTATACTTCAAACGAAGCACCCGACTATATATTATTCGATCTAACAAGCATTGATGGCAGGTTTCCTTATTTTGATGAATCGAAAACCAAATTGGCGATCCTCACGCATTACGATGTTGCAGGCGAGTATGAAGGGGATCTGATATTAAAAAGAAAAGTTACTCCAGACAAGCTTATCCCGCGGGATGAACAGGAAATCATCGATGCAAAAATGGGAGAGGATGTTCTGATTAAAGCAAATCAAGGATTTCAGTATTCAAGACTGTTAGTGAAATACGATTTCCCGGGCATGCTTAAGCGTTTGTTTTTTATTCCTCCCCTGTTAAAAATAACAATTACACTTGAAAACGGAGAGGTTAGGACTTACAAAGTGATTAAACCTATAATAGAAAATGGGGTGGTGTTGAATAAATTTATAGATAATGAGCTTGAATTTAAATTGCTAATGCTTGATGGAGGCGTTTTAAATACGCCTGTAAGAAAAATTCGTATAGAAGCAGATTCTTTGAATCCGGGCTTTGTGAAGAACTATAAGATTGTGAATACCTTTTATGATCTTAGCAGTAAATCAGCTGCCAGGAAAATTGCAGATAGTTTGAGCATTGTTGACATGCTTCATCAGTCTAAATATAAACCGACTGTAATCAGATCTGAAATGTCCGGGCAGGAACCATTCCGGTATAATATTGAAAATATCGACACCCATGGTCAGTTTTTCATAATAAGGGGATGGGCCTTTCTTGAGAAGGCAGATAATCGCAAATTGGTGACCAAAATCGTGTTACGTTCGGCCAATAAATTGTATGAATTACCAACAGTTAATGTCCCCCGGGAAGATCTTTGGGTAGTTTTTGAAAAAAAGGACCTCGTGAATTCGGGGTTCACCTCAACTGTAAGCAGATCGTTGCTGCCTGGTGGTTCATATCAGGTTGGCATAGCGATCTATGATACAAATGGAGGAAAAAAAATAGTGAACTATACTGATTACAACATTCAGGTAATAGCCCCCCTTAAAATTGAAAAAATTGACCCGGTTAATTTGTCATTCATTGATAAAAACAACACAAAAGCTAATTTTGACTTCGTTAAAGAATCTGACGATCATATAACACTTGCAGGGTGGGCTGTTGCAGACAATGAAGATACCAGGACGTCGACCACATCTTTAATCCTTCAGAGTAAAGAAGGAACCTATAGGATCACCCCAGACAAACGTAAACGAACGGATGTAAGTACTAATTTTAAAAACCCTCTATTCGAATTCAGCGGCTTCTTTGCAGAAATTCCGAAAGATAAATTACCCAAAGGGATCTATAGCATTGGTGTCGAAAAAAAATATGGAGAAAATCAACATGGTTTTGTCTCCATGAATGAAACGATCAAGTTTGGATATCCTGATGCATTTACTCCTGTAGTCATCACCTCCCTGCCGCCTGCCCAGGATTTTTTCCTGGGAATAGATTCGGTAGATGATAACGAGGCATTTATAACAATATCGGGTTGGGCAGTGCAAAGAGTAGATAATGTAAGTGAGAGCATTGTTAAAATTGTTCTCAAAAGCGATGACAATATTTATGTTTCCGACACAGAGCCCAATTCCACACCAGATGTAACTGCGCATTTTAAAACCAAATTCAATCTTGATAATAGCGGTTTCCTTGCGAAAATTTCAAAAAGCCCACTTAAAAAGGGGAAATACCAGGTTGGTATAATTATCAGTCAGAAAGGAAATACTGGAACAATGAAACTAATTGACAGGTTTGTTATTAGGTAATAATGTTATCCTGGAAATTTATTCTTGAAAGTGCCGTCTAATCTGATCGCTTCTTTTAATAGTTTTTTTATTGGTTTTTCATCAATCTCCTCTGGGGTTTGGTATATCTTATAAAAGACTTGCTTATTGGTGCCATGGGTCAGAAAGCGATCGCGGTCATTTAGTTTGTTCCCATGCCAAAACCCTAAAAGAACTCCTTTTTTGATACCTCCCCTCGGAACAGTGGACGGCCAAACAATGCATATTCCCTTGTTGCCATAAAAAAATGGAACATTGTATGATATTTTCTCCCGGCAATATTCCGGAATTGTTTCAATAATTATCTGTCGCAACACATCGACAATTATTTTTTCATCTTCAGGAAGTATAGTAAACAGATCGACGAGGTTTCTGATTCTCATTGAAGGTTCAAATTGAGTTTTTCAAATCTAGTCGATTTACTTTGTTCAACCAGTAACCTAACAGCAAACAAACATGAGCATTTTGAAACATCAATAGCCCGTTGTGTGGTAGTGGTGCTGCCCGCAATGCGTATAAAGTGTCGTCTTCAAGTCTCCAATAACATTCCTTACGAGCGTCTGGATTGCCCAGCCTGATAAATCAAATAATTCAATAAAACCCGTTCCTGTAAAGGATTTCAGCTAAGATCTTTTACCTTTTAATCACCACTATCTTTCCCGCAGATTTATTGTTTTCTCTTTCAGCTCAATCCAATAAATCCCTGCAGACAACCCTGAGAGATCAATCGAGTAATTTCCATTTCCCAGGGAGGTGATGGTCCGCCGGAACATCTTGCCAGAAGCATCATACACTGAAATCAAATTCGACCGGATCATCCTGTTGGCTGGGAACATCAAGTATGTTTTGCCGGAAGCCGGTTTAGGATATACTTTAACTTTCGTGTACTGGAGATCGTTAGTGCCGGTAGGTTTGGAAATCTCGGTAATTGTGAGAAATTGATTTTTCGAAAGGTTTGATAAGGATTGCTCAATGCCCGACGGCCATCGCACAATAATACTATCGATAATTATGGCAGATCCGAGTCCAAACTCGGCTGCAAAACTATTCTGGCCAAGATATCCGGAGCTACTCTCGATCCAACGGTATTGCCATTTGCCATTGCTTTTTATACTTACTCTTGCGCCAATAGCATTGGTGTTGGAGTACACGCCTTTGAGTGTGATGTTGAGGATGCTGGTAATGGATTTAAAGGCCGATCGGGAATCGTGAATGGAATCATTTGTCCACCCATTGAAATACTTATCATAAATCAGTTTCCCATCTTTAGAAATCAGAATACTATGAATATCTGTATAGTTATTCCCGTTCACAGCTATCGTCATGCTGTCCAGCCATCCACCTTGACCGGATACCTCCCCATTATCGAACGTGTCTACAAAAGTCAGCAAGGCCACATTGTGGTGAGGGTGATGCCTGGTGGAAACTCTTATTATATTGTGATCCTCGATGAGACGAAACCTGATATTCCGGTAAAAGCAGTATTTGGACCATACCATTCTGTTGCCGGAATAAAAAATCGTAGTACGGGTTTAAACAGCAAGCCATAACGTATATCCTCAAACTATATCAAATAAACCTTTTGAGTAAGAGAGTTTTTACAATTGATCGATTGGAAATTGTTTGATTGGGCTGAATGATGACATCAGATCATATAAATTATTTATTTCGCAAGTACTGTTACTTCAACCGGATGCACGATATCATTATTTAATTGCTGTATTCGATTATTGTCCGGATCATTGTTGTGCACATAATAACGATATGTCGACACAAGCCTTTCGGAAGGGTTGATTGTAAAGGCGCCCAAAGCAGTTGGCGCGAAACACCAGTAAGGCATTACAGGATGAACCCTTATAGGTTGCGGATAGTTATAGTTCGACGGAAATCCGATTACGGTTACTCCTCCAGGGACACCATCAATACGCCCTGAAGCTGACACGTAAGAGGCCCTGGTTCCATCAGCGGATTTGATATCGGCCTGAGTATCGGTATTGATATGCCATTGATAACGATAGTTTGCAGAGTCATCCTTATTCCATTGCCTGCTCCCTCTAAACGACATACCCCCGTAGTGATATTTATTGAGGTAGAGGGTGTCTTTGGAGCTGTTAAGCTGAACCGAGCGGATGTCAAACAGAAAATAGCTATCAAAAGGATAAACTGTCATCGTCCATTTCTCATTGAGGACTTCTTCACCGGTGTTTGTATAATGTCTTAACCACAGGGTTATGCGGGTAGTCACCGGACCTTTATCGATACTTTCAACTTTAAGATGTTCTACATTGCCTGTTTTTGTATGCTGATTCCAAAAATCATGAGGCTGGTTTTTATAAAGCGTATTAACCCACGCCATCATGATCCCATGTTGATGGGCATGTCCTTTTGGAAAGTCGTCAGTCAGTATTTTTCCGGCAGGCGTATACAAAGGGTGTATGAATCCGCTCCTGGAATAGATATCTGGGAATTCTGTTGGGGGTCGCACCAATGCTGTGTTGTAGTATAGCAGATTTTTATTGTTTACCATTATTTTTAAACCCTTATCACTCCTGATCACCTGGACAGGCAGATTTGCAGGCTTACGGGGTTTTACGCGTACCAGTTCATAGGTGGCTGACTGTTGCGGTTCCAGGCTGTCTGGCAGGATGAAGAGTATCCTGGTATCGGAGAATTGTTCCACCGCGGAACTCGATCCGTTTTCAATGTTCACTATTTTATAATTGTCCGATTTTCCCAACGGTTTGGATAGCGCTGCTTCAACAACGGTTTCAAACCTTGAGTAGCTACCGGCGTTTACTTTAATAAGCGTTCGCTGGCCCATCGTTGTATTTACGGATGCCAACAACAACACCAAACCCAGATATTTCATAAACGCTAAAATATCTTTTTTTTCCTCGTTTTCTGCCATGGGATGCTTACTTCAGCAAATACCTGCAGATGGAGACAAACTAACTCCGCCTGAACATCGTAAGCTATTATCGTCTGAAGTGCTGTTATTACTTATATCGGAATTGAATCTAAAAGCTGGACCGGTGGCCTTTCTTATGATGTTTCCAGTGGTAGTAATTGCAAGGGAGCAGCCAATAGAAAGTCGTTGGAACTATCGGTGACCGCTTTGTTTTAGCGGCTACCATGAATATTGAGCTTAGCCGATCCGCAATTGTACCATCTTTATTCGCAACTCTTATTTCAACTCCCGTTAACCTGGATAAAAACAAGAAAAAGTAGAGAGAATCAGCTCTTTAAAGTGAATTTAGAGCTGCACAAACTATACATTACGGAAATCAGGCATTGGCCGTTTACCGGGTAAAATAAAATGGAAAGGAAAAAAACAGATCGGATATTAATTTTTAATATTTTTTTAACTGAAATGCAACAAAAGGATAATCTTAGTTGTCTTTCAAAGTGGGTAAAAACGCCCAACTTATCACGTGGTTGAATTTAAGCCCCAATTAACAACCGCGGATTAGAGCTCCCTAAAGTGAAAGTATTTGTATTACAATACTTTCTAACCATGAGACATCTTCCACAAACAATTGAATGTGTTGACATGCATTCTTTAGCCGACTGGCTATGGACGGGTCATGTACGGCAGTAATGGTTATTGACTATATCTACGGTTATTGACTATATCTACCGATGGCACCTGTATACAGCACTGTTTATTCATCGACGGCGATGTGTAAGCATTCGGTATGTAATTGTCTTACACATTCACCATCTCGCTTTTTAAAAACTAAATAAGATTTATGAGAAAGTTTTTAACGTTGCTAGTGCTGTCGATCATCTACAGTATGTTAGCAAATGCGCAGAATCGGGAAATTACGGGTAAAGTAGTTGATTCATTCGGGGTTCCTATCCCCGGTGCTTCTGTAAGTTTTAAAGGAGCAAAAAAAGGAACAATGGCTACGTCGGATGGATCGTTTCGGCTAAGTGTTCCGCCCAATACAAATCTTACAGTAAGCGCTGTAGGATATGATCCAAAAAACATTGAGGTATCTAATACCACCGAATTTACTATCACTCTCCAACCAGCTTCCAACACGCTAAACGAAGTTGTGGTAACGGCATTAGGGATTAAGAGAGAAAAAAGACAATTAGCAACAGCAACGCAGGTTATTAATGATGATCAGATTAATAAATCCGGTACAGGAAACGTGTTAAGTGAACTTAATGGAAAAGCTTCGGGGCTAACGGTTATCAATAGTGGAAGTGAGCCTGGTAGTGGCACTTATATGCGGTTACGTGGAGTAACTTCTGTAACAGGTAATAACCAACCATTAATGATTGTTGATGGCGTGCCTATCGACAACTCTATTAACAACTATGATGCAACATCTGCAACAGCGAATGTATCTGGAGCTAATAGTAATCTTACCGGTGGCGTTCAGCCTACCAATCGCGGAGTTGATATTAATCCTGCCGATGTTGAATCAGTAACATTATTGAAGGGACCTGCAGCTACTGCGTTATATGGAATACAGGCAGCAAGCGGAGCATTGATCATCACCACCAAAAAAGGTGGTTCTGGTAAAAAAGGTGTAAGCGTTTCATTTAATTCCTCAGTAACTTTTGACAGGGTCAGTCAACTACCAGGACGGCAAACCCTGTACGCGCAGGGGGGCAGCGGTATTTACCAGGGACCAACAGGTGATGCGGACCGAAGAACAACATGGGGTGCTGCGATCGATACATTATCATGGGATGGTGTTAGTAATATCTGGGATCCTCATGGAGATATAGTTGGCAATTCGAACCCTTCTGCGAAAATTCCGGTCTACGCTTACGATCCGTATGATTTTTTTCAAACAGGACAAACGTTTAATAATAATATCGCCTTGTCCGGAGGAAATAGTAAAACAGGTTTCAGATTGTCGTTAGGTAACGTAAATCAAAAAGGAATTATTCCGACATCCAACTACGACAAAACAACTTTAGGCATTAGCGGTCAATCAGCCCTTACCGAAAGACTGAGTGTTTCTGCAGGGGTAAACTACGTCAGATCTTCTAATGATAAAATTCAACAAGGTTCGAATACATCAAGCATAATGCTTGGATTATTGCGTACGCCTACAACCTTCGATAACTCCTATGGTTTGGGAGATGATGCTGTATCCAATACTGCGTCTTATTTGCAGCCGAACGGGCAACAACGGAGCTACCGGGGCGGGGCCGGGTATGACAATCCCTACTGGACCGTTAACCGTATTCCTTTTCATGAGGATGTTAATCGTGTCTATGGTTTTGGACAAGTTGGTTACCAGGCCGCGGATTGGATATCTTTCAATTATCGTTTAGGTGGTGACATTTACTCTCAAAAAGCTAAGAATGCGTATGATATTTATTCGAATGCATTTCCGGCAGGCGCTATTCACCTCCTCAATTATTATAACGAGCAGTTTAATTCAGATTTCACAGTGAATCTGAAGAAGACATTCAATGATAATTTTTCTGGTTCGCTGTTAGTTGGGCACAACTATTTTACACTCCGGAACCAGGCGAGGCTTGCTCATGGATCTACTTTCGTACTACCTAATTTTTTAGACATGTCTAACGCTTCTTCCTATACAAATGATGAATTGGAGGAAAGAAAACGCACCATGGCTTTTTACGGAGAAGCACATCTTGACTATAAAAACATGTTATTCCTCACGGTAACAGGTCGTCGTGAAACTTCTTCAACACTTCCTGAAAAGAATAATAGCTTCTTTTATCCTTCGGCAAGCTTAGCCTGGGAATTCACCAAACTACCAGCTCTTACCGGTGATGTATTAGCTTATGGTAAATTGCGAGCGTCTTTTGCCCAGGTAGGTAAAGACGCACCTATCCAGGGGTTGCAAACCTATTTTAAAGGCGCTACTATAAATGATGGGTTTACTACAGGCATTCAATTCCCCATTAACGGAAACGCAGGTTATCAATATAGCTCACCTATTTCTGTTATCGGTAATCCGGACCTGAAAGCAGAGAAAACGAACTCGTACGAAATAGGAACTGACCTTGGTTTTTTACAAAACAGGGTAACGCTGAATGCCACATATTATTACTCCAAATCAACCGACGTAATTCTTACCGTGCCCATTGCTTATTCAACCGGATTTGCCTCACAATTGTTGAACGCAGCAACCATTACGAATAAAGGTTTTGAAATTACGCTGAACACTACACCCATTAAAACGAGCGATTTCCAATGGGATCTCAATTTTAACTGGGCTCGTAACGTAAACGAGGTTGTTTCTTTAGCAGAAGGTGTTCCAAAAGTTTTGATAGCGGGTTTCCAAAATGGTGAAGTTGATGCTATCGCAGGCAAAGCTTTTGGTCAGATTTATGGCAGCGTTTACCAACGCGTTGATCCGAATGATTTGAACAGTCCATTATTGATAAATGACAATAAATCTGACGACGGTTATGGTATGCCGATAGTAAGTACCCAGAACGCGGCAATTGGAGATATTAATCCCGATTGGACAGGATCGGCTATCAGTACACTTAGGTATAAAACCATCACATTTGGTTTCCAGCTTGATGTGAGGCAGGGAGGGGATATTTGGAACGGTACACGCGGCGCCATGTCTTACTTCGGAACTTCTGCTGAAACATCAAACAGGAACATGCCTGTTACTTTTGACGGTATATTAGGACACCTTGATGCTAACGGAAACGTAGTGCATTTTGCGCCAGACGGTGTTACTGAAGTTCCCAAGCAAGGAGCACCAAATACTGTTGCTACAACCTATAATCAATACTACTGGCAAAATGTGGGAAGCAGTTTTATCGGACCAGCCGAAGCAAGTGTTGAAGACGCATCTTTTGCAAGGATACGCCAGATAAGCCTGGGATACGAATTCTCAAGGGCCTGGCTGCAAAAAGCGCATATCTCCAATTTGGGGATTACGCTGTTTGCTAACAACCCCAAATTATGGACAGATTATACTGGAGTAGATCCGGAAACCAGCCTTGCAGGTCCGGCTAACGGACAGGGATTGGATTACTTTAATAATCCGGGCATTAAGAGCTGGGGTATAAGATTGAGCCTGGGTCTATAATGAGCATCTTTAATTACTGAACCTGAAATAGATATTATGAAAAAGTTTATCGATATATCCTTTATAGTTTTGACTTTCACGGTGCTTACATTGACTTCCTGTAAGAAATCATTTTTTTCAGATGTGAATGTCAACACGAATGCACCCGAAGCATCAAGCGTAGTTCCGGCTGTATTGTTATCTACTGTTGAAGGAGCTTTAGCTTACACCGTGGGTGGCGATTTTTCCCGCTTTTCGTCGATCATTACCCAACAAACCTTAGGTTTTTCCCGCCAGGCCCAGGGCTATAACGGATACATATTCACCTCTGTTGACTTTGATAATGTATGGGGCAACCTATATACATCTGTAATGGAAAATAACAAAGTCTTAATGCAGGTTTCTGATTCTAAACAAGCTAATGCATATAGTGGTATTTCGAGGATCCTTATGGCATATACTCTCCAGGTTGCAGTTGATACATGGGGCGCGCTTCCTTATTCAGATGCTTTCAAAGGATATGAAGGGCAACTTCAGTCTAAATACGATGCTGATAAAGCATTATACGATACAATAATAGTGTTGTTAAATACTGCGATTACCCAATTGAATAATATCGGGCAAGATATTTATTCACCCGGCGCGGAGGACGTTATATATGGGGGTAATATATCCAAATGGTTAAAATTTGCTCATGCTATCAAAGCACGTATATACATTCACCAAAGTAAAGGAGATGTCACTATGGCCAACAGTGCATTAACTGAACTGGCGCAATCATTTACCAGCAATGCAGATAATGCAAAATATATTTTTGGGAACACTGAAACAGCATCAAATCCCTGGTACCAGTTTAATCAGCAGAGAGCGGATATAGCTTTTGATGAAAGTACTTTAGGTTTGCGGTTGCTCGCTGATCATGACCCGCGGTTAACAGTTTACATTGATACTGCTTACAACGATGTAAATGGGGTAGGAATGGGTGATTATTATGGAGATATTGATGCGCCTGTTGAACTGATCGCTTACGATGAACTGCTTTTTATGAAAGCAGAAGCTACTCTTATTGCTACCGGCAATATTGCGACTGCTCAAGGCTTTTACCAGGTTGGTATCCGTGCGAATATGGAGAAATTGAATATTCCATCTGCCGATATCAACAATTATATTGCCGCTAATGGCACATTACCGGGATCAAGTGCTGCGGCCATTGCGAAAGTTTCTGCCGAAGAATATACAGCTCTTTACCTAAACCCGGAAGCATGGGTACTATGGCGCAGGAATAACAGCCCCGTTCTTACACCCGCTGCTGGTACAGCCGTGCCACGTCGACTTTTGTATCCTCAAACAGAATACTCTTATAACGGGGCAAATGTACCCGCATCGGTAACTTTATTGGCCCCGAAAGTATTTTGGGACAAATAAATTTTGGGACAAATAAAAAGTGTTTGCTGGTTAAATTATGAAAGAGCTATCCTATGATAGCTTTTTCAAATTATAAAATAGCTATGATTGGCTAGCTTTCACTTTTAATGGACCCGTTAGTCCGATGTAAATTTTCAACTGGACATCAAATCAGGCAACGTATTGTTTTGGAAGGAAAAAGAATAGGTCGCTACTTCGCGGTCTTCAGGCTTTTTTTATTCCTACATTTTTTCGTTTTATACTACTTCACATTTTTTTCTATTCAAATACTTGTTTACAATACGTATTTAAAAATTTATTTGCTCAGCAACCGCCTTTGCGAGGGACACGTTTAAAAATTACTTCACGATCTCGTTCTACATATTCGCCCGATACTATTGGGTATGAATACTTGGGCGCGTACGATACGTTACGGCTTCTTAAAATTATTTTGTCGTTAACTTTCAGGCTATGCAATTGCTCAAGTTGAGACTTTTCCGGCTCAAATTTTACAATGTAATCGACACCATTAATCCTGGCCATCACACCGAAACCTAATCTTGATCCTGGCGGAAGAGAAAGAGAGGTTATAACAGCCTCCATATTGGTAAAAGCACTTAAATGCTCCCTTATTTTAGCAGCACCGGCATACACTTTTTGACCTGCGGGAGACGCTTCCCATTTTTTGAACTTTACACCTTCAGGGGTAGCCTCCCATTTTTTCAGTTCGGCTTCCCTTTCAGCAGCAGAGAGGGTTTTTGGGGTTGACATTTTAGAAGTTTCATTTTTAATTTCGCGATTAGCAAATACTAGTCCGCTTACCACAACCAGCGGTAAGATCAGCGCATAAATAGCTTTTTTCATATTTTTTGTAGGTTTAATTAACATAGATCTATCTGCTGATAAATCAGATCCGTTTAAGGCATTCTATTTATTTTACTTATCCTTTTAAAGTAGGTGCAACAAAAATACTTTGATATATTTCAGCCTGGGGAATTTAGATTGTAAATTAAAATGTAAACATTGTAAATTATTGTAAAAGTACCTTGGATCTTAGAAACTCGTTGCTTAAGATCATCACTGACTGCAAAAAAGGTTGCTGCTCCGTGTCTCTAAATGATACAAAATGGAAAAGTTTACATATCGCAAATATCTCTTCATAAAACAGGTGCCAGAAAATATATATTTTCAGATAGCCCTCAAGTAAAAGAAGCTGCCCAAAATAAGAGCAGCTTCCAATTCTTAAAAAATTGAAACTTAACATCTACAACGCATCTATCATCTCGTCGATTTATTATTTCCAATATTCAACCTATAACCGGGCCAGCTTCAGGTGAGTTCCACCATAGTGGTCACCGAGCAAAATCCATAAATTTATTGCTTAAGGGTTCCCATTTCTATTTTTCCCTGGATCCTACTAAGTTGATGTCAGCGATATTATTGCCTAATTTCTGGCCCAATTCCACACTAATGTCCTGCGTAAACTGGTAGTGTATGCCTGCATAAACCCTGGAATTAGCAGCTTCTCTGATCAATGCGCTAATAGAAGCATACTGCCGGGAACCGTCGCCCCTCCAAACATATGTGTTATCCATCAGCGGTAGGTCGCCGAACTCTCTTTTCAATACCTGCATAAAGGGGGTGATTACACCGGCAAGTCCGGAAGTATAATCAGGATAAGGGGGGGTGACTAAATAAGCCTGCCAGCCTGGATCGATGAGCTTGTTGATATAAGTGATCGGCCGGACCAGGTTAAACTGGTATTTTGCTCTCCATACAATAATAGGACCGTCTTTAAAAGCAATTGAAGCTTTGGCATAAGTTTGGGCAGCCTGTCCCAGCTTCGCTTTCTTTCTCTCCAATATCTGCGTTGCGATAGAAATAGGATGTGCGCCTGCTGCAAAATGCAGTGTTTCCCCAGGACCACCACCCCACCAGTTGGCAATTATTTTTTGTTCCACTGTTAATGCATTCCCTACATCATAAACTTCTTTTGCCGCTTTATAGAATTGAGATGACGGGTCTTCCGAATAAGGAAAAGGTAGTGGGGGTGCTGTGGCTGTCAGGCTATACGCCATGAAAGGTCTTGAGTTCGCTAAAAAAGGTCCCACCGGAGCGGCAAGTCCAGGAGGGGTGGGCACCCAGGAACCCGGAAAAACAGGTAGTACATACCCGGTACTTGAAAGGTTGAAATTATCGGTGGTTGACCAGTTGTAAATGGCGGTGGCAATGGAAAGTCCGAAGGCCTGCGAGCGGTTAACAACAGCATCTGATGTACTTAATCTGAATCGGTTGTTATAGGCATTCTCAAGAGAATCCATCCTGGCTATATCAGCATTAGTCAGGCCAGCTAAAATCTGCTTAAACATGCTGGGGAAGAAAGCATTGGCACTGGCGCCCCACAAATAATCTTTGTTCGACTCCGGTGTTGGCATAGCTGGCATTTGATAAAGTTTGGTCGATAAACTTACAGCTCCTTTAATGCCCGGTTGTACTGCTTCATACAAACCTACCCCTACAAAACCAAAGTTTCGATAGTTTTGTAGAACGGGTGAAGGGTTTGAATACAACTGAATTTGTGCTATCAATTTATACCAGTCATACACCACATCTGCACTTTCTTCCGTAGCCTTGGGATCCTTTCGCGGAAAAGGATCAAGTTTCGAACAACCAGGCAGTAAGCTTACGACCATGATCATAATAAGCAGTTTTGAGCTTTTAATAATCTTAGTTAAAGGGGATTGCATAATTAATAGTTTTAATGGTGAAAGAAAAGATTAAAAGAAGGTTCATTACTTATTGATTGTAATGGTGAATGAATCAGAAACTGAGTCTATTTTCAAGAAGGGGAATTACTTCAGTAATTGCGCAATCGAATATTGAAACTACTACCATCATAAACCAAAGGGCAATTGGAATTAGCAGTTTGCAGAAATCGATGATGATTTGTGGAAATGAGTGAGAGGACGGTGAAATGTGTCCGGAGAAGATATGACCCGTCAACTAATCAGTCGTTGTTATAAAGTATTTGCCAGATCCTCCAACTGCTCATTGTACTTTAGCTTACAAGCAAAACGGATTTAGATTTGCCAGGAGAATTTATTGCAAGAAGCAGGTAAATTTTATTTAATTTAAAAGGGAAATTTCTTTCAAGACTGGCTTACAAAATCTAACGACTCCACATCCATATTCCGGTCATCGTTTGTACTGTTGATTTAAAGGCTTTTAATGAAAATAAGGTTTATCATAATAGCCGCTTTTTTATTTCCGGTTCTTGTTAAGGCGCAGGTCTTTAAAATTGACAAACCGCCACTCCCCATTGATAGCTTAAGAAAAGTACTACCCTTTTTGCGCGATAGTGCCCGCGTGGATTGTATGAATGAATTAGCCCGTTCATATGTAGAAACAATGAACCCGTTGCTGTCTGATTCGGGGTGGTCACTAGCCAAACAGGCTTATGAGGAAGCTTCTGCCATCAACTACATAAAAGGCCTGGGTGATGCGAGCCTTCGGTTTGGACTCTTCGCCCAGTGGGATTTTTTTGATTCCGGTGAAATGGAAAAATATTTCCGGGAAGCCATTTCGTGGTATAAAAAAATACCGGATGATGAAGGATTAGGGCATGCATTCATGGGTTTGGGCACCGCATTTCTGATGCTGGGTACCCCGGATAGTGCTAAGAAAGCTTTTGAAAAATCCGCAGTACATTTCAGGAAAGCGGGCAACCGGGTTATGCTAGCTGAAATAAATGATCAGTTTGGTTATGTGTACCATGAAAAAGGGGATTTTGAAAAATTCTTTGAGAGCATAAAACAGGGAGTCAGGGAAAAAAAAAGGATTGGAGATAACAGGGGAATCATATGGTCATTGTATCGCCTTGCGCACATTTACCGGTCTGTCGGCGATCATGCGGCGGCTCTGGATTATTTCCGCCAAAGCTATGTGCAGGCTCGCAGCCATGGGATAAAATGGAACATTTTCAGATCAATGGGTAATGTGTTCCTGGATCTGAACAACTATGACTCGTCCATATATTATTTCCGGCAAGCCTTTCCGGACGATGGACCCTCACTGGCGGGACTTGGGAAATTGTATATGTTGCGGAAAGAATATGACACAGCCCTCTATTATTTACAGAATGCATTAACCAGTTTTAAGAAACGAAGTAACGATAACGGAGCAATGTGGGCCTTGGTAGATATGGGAAAAAGCTATACCGGCCTAAAGCAATACGCAAAGGCATTAGAGTGTGCAAGGCAATCATTAACAATAGCAGATCGCTGGGATACAAAGGATGCAAGATGGCTTGCTTATGAGTTACATTGGAAGGTATATGAAACCCTAAGGCAGTCAGACAGCGCCTATTTCTATTTTAAAAAGTTTGTGACACTGAAAGACAGTTTGGAGGATGCTAAGTTTAAACTTCAAATTATTCAAAAACTGGCATTATATAAAATAGAAGCAAGGGAGGAACAACAACAGGCTCGTATAGACCTCTTACATAAAGACAACCAGATAAAGAACCAGCAACTGAAAGAGGAATTGTTAATGAAAAAGATTCTTATAGCCTCTCTAATTGTTTTCGTAATGATTGGCATTATTATTTTCAGAAACATAACCCTCAAACGCAAAAATGAAAGACATCGCCACGAACTGGCAGAAAACGAATTACAGATTCAAAAGCTTGAAATCGACAAAGCAAAAGCCGAACTTCAACAGCAAGCCACGGAATTAGAGATGCAGGCATTACGCGCACAAATGAACCCGCATTTCATTTTTAATTGTCTTAGTTCTATCAATAGGTTCATATTAAAGAATGAATCGGAAGCGGCCTCTGATTATCTTACTAAATTTTCCAGACTGATCCGTATGGTGTTGAATAATTCTAATAAATCGATGATCATCATGGAAGATGAACTGGAAATGCTGCGTCTCTATCTTGACCTTGAAAGATTACGTTTTAAAAACTCTTTTGATTATACCATAAGCTTTCATAACAATTTTGACGCCGCCTCTATCTTCCTTCCACCGTTGCTGCTACAACCGTTTGCTGAAAATGCTATCTGGCACGGCCTTATGAACAAACAAGGGCGGGGTGCCCTGGAAGTTGCTTTCGAACTCAAGAGTAATATGCTATACTGTTATATTACTGATAACGGTGTTGGACGAAAAAAAGCGGAAGCATTAAAAAGCAAATCAGCAGAAAAGCAAAAATCTATGGGCATGCAGATCACGGCTGAACGTCTTGCCTTGCTTAATAAGGATGTAGAAAAAACGACTGTTACCGTCCAGGATCTCGTAGATGCAGAAGGACAAGCGGCCGGAACGAGAGTTACAATAAAAATCAGCTATAGAGAGACCATCGCGGAATTTCATGACACAGAATTATAAAAATACTGCCTTCATCAGTTTTGACCACTATGATAAAAGCCATTATTGTTGATGATGAGCCTTATTGTTGCGAAGCGCTGGTCACTCTGCTGGAACGTTATTGTCCTGCTGTGAAGGTGGCAGATATTTGTTATTCGGGCGAAACGGCTTTATCAGCTATAAAAGAACAGGAGCCGCAAATTCTTTTTCTTGATATTGAGATGCCCAGAATGAATGGCTTTGAAATGCTGGAAAGATTGCCGGAGATACATTTTGAGATCATTTTTACCACCAGCTACGATCAATACGCTATCAAAGCCATACGCTTCAGTGCGCTGGATTATCTTTTAAAACCTGTTGACCGGGAGGAATTACAAAGAGCTGTACAGAAAATTACACAGCGTTTGCATTACCCGCTTCCCCAGCAACTTGAAATTCTCTTGCAAAAAATTCATCAGCCTGCTTCTTTTATTCAGAAAATTGCGCTACCGACCATGGAAGGATTGCAGATGATTGATGTGAATTCCATTATCAGTTGCGCTTCAGATAGTAACTACACCATCTTTCTTTTAAAGAATAAACAAAAAATAATTGCATCACGCACGCTAAAGGAGATAGAAGAAATGCTCGAAGAATATTCCTTTCTCCGCGTGCACAATTCCCATATAGTTAATCTGAATGAAGTAAACAAATACATCAAGGGTGAAGGGGGCTATCTTATTATGAGCGATGACTCATCGGTTGATGTTAGCCGAAGCAGGAAAGAAATGCTATTGAAAAAATTGCAACACGGAAAGTACTGACATGTTTTCTCATCATTGTCTGGCTATCAAACCGTTAAAAGAAAACATTGATCCTGATAAAATTAATTTCAGGAACCGTTGACAATTCTATAATTATGAGTATTTTAAACGCTTATTTGCTGCCTTTTGAATCCGTCAATGGGACTGGCATGGCGAAGCTCTGCGATCAATGAACTCAGGAGTTGAGGTTTTAGCCGATATTTTAAATGCATTGACGAGGCAGGTATACCAGGTATTGAGCGCTGTGTTATCAGCATATTCATTGGTTAGTTGGATAGATGCGATCCTTCACAAATGGATAAGTATCGCGTACTCAGGATACGCTATATTTTCAAGTCAGGTGCACCTATTCGCTATTCGCAGATTGCACTTTTTATTTGGCTGCGGCTGAAGAAGCAGGGTAGCTGGCATTTAATTACAGTATTGAATTGAAAGAATCAATACCACACTAATTATATTTACGTCACTAGGTGCATATAATTATAAGTTAGCCAACATTGCCGATGATCGCCAGAGTCTTGAGTATGCCGCAGTTGTGCCAGTTCGGACGTCGAAGGGAAGGCTACCACACCAAAATTATTACAGAGAAATATACGATAAATTAAGTATGCTAGGTGAGCCGGGCGCTTCGGCGAGGTAAGCTTGTTTGCGAAAGCCGAAGCGCCCGGCTCACCCAGCGAAGTTAGCGGGTAAAATTTTAAATGTTGGTGATCCGGGGACGTATTAATATCATGAACTCCTGGTATTTTCACCGTATTCAACCCAACGACAAAGATTAATTAAGTAGGACCGTATTGGTCCTTCCTGGCCAGGAAAAATAACATCATCAATCGGCCATTGATGAAATTATTTTTCCTTCACAACTGCTTAGCTGTTGCTGATCATCGGCAACGTCGGCTAACAGGGGTATTGCCAAAAGCGGCCATTGACATTCTTGATTTTACAAGTTACTTTAGGGCCGCCTTCGGCAATACCCCGAACGTTAGCTGCCAAACTAGAAACCAACAACCAAACATGATTAATATATTATTGCGAAATATGGGAGTATGGCGACGTGCTTTTGTCGCTGGTATGATTTACATCGTTTTTTTTGTAACCGCTTGGCTGACGAACTTGTCTTCCCCATCTGGCCCCTGCACTCCAGGACTCGGGTTGTTAATGTTATTCCTCTTGCCGCTATTAAATATCATATGGCTAATTATTGATCTTGTCGAGTCGGCCAAGGCTCAAAAGTTCGACAGAATCATACTGGCGCATAGCATTGTATTACTTTTTTGGATGTTTATGTTCTTTGCGGGCTAATAAAATGGCGCGTCATTTTGGTATGGTAAGCGCAGAATGTGCAACAATTTTGACAATTTTTGAAAAAATGTGACAGGCCATAACGACATAAAACTTATTTAAACTGGAAGCCCAATTGCCTACAGGAGGAAAGACATGCAGGGCCAGTCGTTCTAATGTGTTGACCTATTGAGGCGTCCGTTCAGCCGCTAACATGGCTTGGCAAAAGTGGGCGGCGATACCATGGCCAACACAATACCAGGTTCACCCGCCTTCGCCAATACTGCCACGTTGTGGGCAATGCTGCAAACGCCTATGAATAAATTTACAAGGAATGTGACAGTTAAATTAATGCTCCTCCGAACAGTGTTCGTTGTGCTCTCTCTCTCTCTGGCTTTCAATTTCTGTTGTATATAGTCAGATGATGGGAGTTTACTTAAGCATTATTATGTTGCTTGCCTTTGCAATACCTGTTATTGACCGGGTGACAGTCACCAAAGAAGATGCACTTTGCGAACGCTATTATGTCTACTCTTTTGTAAAGCAGTCATGGCGCGCTGGTGACGCACTGAACTGTAGATTCAACCTTTATTCAGGGTTGGAGAGTGGCGATCTTCCTGATTCCTATATTCCAGTGGTTGATTTTATTATACTGTTTATACCGTTTCGCTATAAGAACCAAGGAATCGTTGTAAGTAAAGGGTCAACAAAATGGACATATCGGAAGGCTAATTTTCAATTAAATGACTAAGAATATTCTCTGATTTCTGAACTGTTAAAAACTTGACGCACTGCTCATAGATGCTTGGCAAAAGCGGGCATCCAGTTGCATGTAATCCACAACACCCAGCTGTGCCCGCCTTCGCCGATACTTCCACGTTAGCGGCAACATCATGATACCTCGCAATTACATATTTACTTTGTTATTATTGCTATTTGCAAGTTGTGTGGTACATAACAAAAAGTATCTGCCTATTATACCTAAGGACAAAACATTCAAGGCTGAGCGTGAGAACAGATTATTTGCATTTGTAGGAGAAAAGAATGAAGTAACGGAACTTCCTTATGAAGAGGATTCACCACCTTCGGCAATATTTCCGCGTTAGTGGCAACATTATGACAACCCTTCTTCAGGCGATATCAGTTCTTATAGTGACACTACTTTTAGGTTGTAGCAGTCAAACCGCTGATACGGTTAACATCAAAACAACGCCAGCATTAGTTGACACACCCAGAAGCTTTGTAACTAATTATGGCGTAAACGACACCACACGATTATTTGCTTTCGTGGGAGAAAAAATATCAGTTGACCCACTACCGCATAAGCGAGGCTCTATGGACAATGGTTTCAAAGCAAAATATTTGATTCTCGAAAAAGTATATGGCAATTTCCCACAAGACACAATTGAGTTTGTTAGCTACGACCACTATGGCACACCTCCTTTTTCAAAATTCAAAAATGTTCTCCTTTATGTTTCAGCGGACAGCGGGACTTATTATCACCAAAAATACATGTTCAACGATGTTTACAAAACCAATGATGGACGTTGGGCCGGAACGTATGCAGTAGACGACTATGAGCATGCCTACAATAAACACACGAAAATAAAACCTGTGAAAATTGAATTTGCTGAGAAAATTTCGTTTCCAACTAAAATGGTAGACAAGGAAGGACGAAAACTTGAGTGTTCATATCCAAAACCATACTTCAAAACTGTTGGTGACAGTGCATTTGCTGTTTATGGTAACTATGTTGACGATTTAGTTACTTTAAAAAGAACTGGGATTCTCACAATAAGAGGATTGTTTGAAGCAACTGCTGAACACGAAGAAGATATGGTAGAGGCATGGCAACCAGAACCGGGCAAAACACCGCCAAGTGCAGACGATTTGAAATTCCTTGCATTCTGGAAAGACTTCGTTGCATCTCTAAAAGAACCTGGACTAAAGAACTTTAGGAAAATTGCATTGGACACATTGTATATATGCGGCCAATTGCTTCCTTCAGATGCGTTTATTGATAAATGTTTTAACCAAGTGATTGACGATGAGGTAAGGAAAAGAATTGTTGACAGTACCAAACTTGAATATACCTACACAGAGGTAGAATTTTTTAATCTCCTAACCTCTCAGGTCAAAAAAGAAATCATGATGGTAGGAGACAGTTACAGGTTAAGAGAGATGTTGGTAACACGCAGTACTAAAAATACTAACCCTCCAACAATATATTTTGATTTTATTGAGACCAAAAAAGGATACAGGCTTTATGAAATAAGCCATCACTGGTTTAAGGATTGTTGCAAGTAGTTTTCCCTGTGAAATGCTGCCCCGAGCAGCGTCCGGTAACCGCACTATTGTAAAAACTAAATCCTTGAAAATGCTAATAAGCCTTGGAGAAATTCGCTTAATAAAAGGTTCCAGCAGTGGACCTGCTTCGCAAAAGTGGGCAGCCTATATTTTGTGAACAAAAATGGAAGGTGTTCTTCTTAACCAATCCTTTCACGTGGACGAGAAACCTAAATTCATACCTTTACTCAAATGGAAATAGTAAGAAAAATTGACTGGACACCAAAATGGGACGGAGGCACTCCAATGCCTCAGGTATTCTCAAACGGGCATAAAGTTTATCTGATATACACCGTTGCCGATTGGGACAAAGACTCTGTTAGAAACGTTAAGACTATAGGAAAGAGCGAAGAAAATTCTGAGCTACTTGCTCTAACAGAATTTGACGGATACACCTTCAAATTCGGCATTGCGAATGACGAAGTTTTCCCCGGACTTCCACTTTACAAATGTGGCTTAGATGAGTGGGCTCATATAATTGAAAATTCAAATTGGGTTGAAGAACTGAAGTCAATACATAAGATACATCCCAGTTACAATCCCTTTAGATGGAAACAATTAAACCATTATGTTCTTTTATTTAAAGACCAATTGATGGAAGTTATTGCAAAGCACTATACCATCGAAGTTTATAAGGCTTCATATCATGATCTATCCTTAGAAATTATCAGGCGCATGAATTATTTGGACTAGTGGCAGAATCGTAAACTTATTTGATGCATGACGGTAGCCAATTTTGGGTAATGTGTCATTTATGTGTCGTTTTGAGTGGTAGAAAGCGAAAAAAAGCGGGAATTAACGACATCAGGGCATAAAAAAAGCCTTGTAAATCAATGACCTACAAGACTTATACGTGCCCAGGACTGGATTCGAACCAGCACATCCTTGCGAACGCTGCGACCTGAACACAGTGCGTCTACCAATTTCGCCACCTGGGCATCTATTATAGATTTTCAAAAAATCTATTCAGGGGTGCAAATATAGGGAAGTTTAAAAAGTAGTCCCAAATCTCTGCAAGGAATTATTTCTAATTCGCTGATTTTCTTAGGATTTTTTGCAGCCGACTTACTCTTTTTGGCTTCAGACTTACTCTTTTTTACAGCCAGCTCACTCTTTTTTCTTTCCAGCCTATAATTTTCCTACCAGCCTATGATGTGGCTTCAACCTCATTTTCAGGTTTCTTTTTCCAGCCCGTCAATAAAATCCCACCAATAACTAATGCCGTCCCGAATACTTGCGCCGCAATAATCCTTTCGCCGAGAATAAAATGGGCCTGGATGATGGTGGAAACCGGACCTATGCTCGAAATAATGGCTACATTGTTTGAGCCTATTCTTTTCATCCCATTTGAAATCATAAAAGATGGTATCACTGTTGCAAGTAAGGCAAGCATAATACCGTAAATCCAGAAATCAGTACCGCCATTTAATTGCTGGTAATTTCCGCGAAGCAAAAAATGAATAAAGATTCCTGTTGTAGATGCCAGCATTGCGAATGCTGTGAACTTCGTTCCCCCTATAACAGGGATGATTCTACCGCTGCCGGCGATATAGATAGAGTAGGTGATCGCACAAAGAAAAATGAGCAGGCTTCCTAAAATAAAGTTTGGATTACCGGATTCAAACTTCATCTCTCCGAAATAAGCAATCGCTATACCCACATAGGTAAGGGTAAGCGCGGCAATCTGGATGTGACTGATCTTTTGCTTAAAGAAAAATGTGTTGATCAAAACCGCGAAACTCGGATACAAAAACAGGATCAACCGCTCAAGACCAGCGGAGATATATTGCAGACCAATAAAATCAAACAGGCTACTGAGATAATAGCCAAAGAGGCCAAGCACAATAACTGTCAGCCATTGCCGGCCAGTCAGCCTGACATTTAACTTGTTACTACTCGTTAAAATGGCAGCGCCTATAAAAAACGGCAACGAAAACAACATACGCAGAGCAAGCAGGCTAAGCGCATCCATAGGTGTGTCTGCAAAAGCCTTTTTTACGATGATTGCTTTTGTTGAAAAAAGAATCGAACCAAAAAAAGTTATGAGAAACCCTGCCAGCGTAACCGTATTGTTTCGGGTGATTACCGGATTTGGTTTTGAATTTATTTCTTCAACCAGTGGTAAGGCCGGGGCATCCGGGAACACGGACGCTGCAGCCGGCACCCCTGAAGGCGCTGGCTGATTATCATCGTGCGTGATATCGTTTTCGTCCGCTCGGGTTGTCATGAGAATTTAAGCACTTACATTAAAATCTCTCAACGCATCATTCAGACTTGTCTTAAGATCTGTACTTGGTTTACGCTGACCAATGATAAGTGCACATGGCACCTGGTATTCACCTGCAGGAAATTTCTTGGCATAAGTACCTGGAATCACAACGCTTCTTGCCGGTACGCGACCACGATATTCAACCGGTTCATCGCCGCTTACGTCAATAATTTTTGTGCTTTTTGTGAGCACAACGTTAGCACCGAGCACCGCTTCTTTTTCTACGATAACACCTTCTACCACGATACAGCGGCTGCCGATAAAACAACCATCTTCAATAATAACAGGACTGGCTTGTAAAGGCTCCAGCACACCACCGATACCAACTCCACCGCTCAGATGCACACCTTTTCCGATCTGTGCACAACTTCCAACCGTAGCCCAGGTGTCAACCATAGAGCCTTCATCAACATAAGCGCCAATGTTAACATAGGAAGGCATCAGCACAACGTTTTTACCAACAAACGCTCCATATCTTGCCACTGCATGCGGTACTGCACGAACGCCTAAAGACTTATAATCAGACTTCAGCAACATCTTATCATAAAATTCAAAAGGGGGAATGGTCCAGGTCTGCATGGTCTGGATTCCGAAATACATAAGTATCGCCTGTTTAACCCACTCATTTACCTGCCAGCCATCAGCGCCCGGTGAGGCAACACGCAGGCGTCCTTTATCAACTTCCTCGATCACAGATTTTACGGCAGATTTGTATTTTTCATCCTGCAAAAGATCACGATTCGCCCAGGCTTCAGCTATCAAAGTTTTCAATTCCATTTATTAAATTTTGTGCAAACATAAAGAAGTCGGTCTAACTTCGCGGCCACAAATTGATAAAATGGATTTTTCGAGCGACCTGGAAATCTGCCTCAAGGTGCTGCATGCCGGCGGGATCATACTTTATCCGACGGATACCGTCTGGGGTATTGGCTGCGATGCTACAAACACCTCAGCGGTTAAAAAAATCTTTCAGCTGAAAAACCGGGAAGAATCAAAATCCATGATCGTATTGCTGGCAGATGATCGCGACCTGATTCAGTATGTTGCCCATGTTGATCTGGCTGTATTCAACTATCTCGATACTGTCACTAAGCCAACAACCGTTATATATGATGGTGCGATTGGCCTGGCAGAAAACCTGGTTGCCAGTGATGGTTCCATTGCAATTCGTATTGTTAAAGAAGATTTCTGTCGCCATTTGATTAAACGTTTTCGCAAACCGATTGTTTCCACCTCAGCAAACATTGCTGGTGAGAAAACACCGGCAAATTTTTCTGAAATTACAGATGAGATAAAAAGCGGGGTGGACTACATAGTGAACTATCGCCAGGATGATATCAGTCCAAAACAAGCTTCTTCAGTGGTGCGATGGAATGAAAAAAATGGTGCAACTATTTTGAGGAATTAAAGGTGCCTGCCACTGAAGGGTTTTCAACAAAATGTTTAATACATAAAGCATCCCAACCCCGCACTATGGGGTTGACTTTGCACGGTACTTCTAATCCGTATTACTTCTCATCCGCGTTACTCTCATCCGCATTACATTTCATAACTTTGCGCCTCCATGCAGCAAATCCTTATCATACAAACGGCTTTTATCGGCGACGTTGTGCTTGCAACCGGCCTTATCGAAAAACTCCATCGCTATTACCCGGAAGCAAAAATTGATTTCCTGTTAAGAAAAGGCAATGAGGGTTTACTCTTAGGTCATCCTTATCTCCGCGAAGTGCTTATCTGGAACAAAAAATCAAACAAAAACATCAATCTTTATAAACTCCTGAGAAAAATCAGGAAAAACCAATACGACAAGATCATAAACGTTCAGCGTTTTGCCGCGACCGGTATATTAACAGCCTTCTCGGGTGCAAGCGAAAAAATCGGGTTCGATAAAAATCCTTTGAGTTTGTTTTTCACCCAAAAAGTCGGTCATGTTATTGGAAGTGAAGACAAAATTCATCATGAGATTGACCGGAATGCCAGGCTGATAAGTTCTTTTACCGATGATTTGCCCGAAAAACCGGTGCTATACCCAACATCATCAGATGTAAATAAGGTAGCTCAATACAAACTGCGGCCATACATCACCGTTTCACCTTCATCCATTTGGTTCACCAAACAATACCCCGCAGATAAATGGTTGAGTTTTGTAAATGAAGTGCCACCTCAATACAATATCTATTTATTAGGTGCGCCTTCGGATCATGAACGGGCGGAAAAAATAGTCGCAAGAAGTACACAGGGTTCCGTTGTCAATCTTTGTGGTCAGCTAAATTTTCTTCAGTCAGCGGCACTGATGAAAGATGCGCTGATGAATTATGTGAACGACTCAGCACCTATGCATTTTGCTTCCGCGGTTAATGCACCTGTTACGGCAATCTATTGTTCAACATTGCCTTCATTTGGCTTTGGTCCATTATCAGATAACAGGCATATTGTTGAAGTTCCTTATCCCCTGGCTTGCCGCCCCTGTGGACTGCATGGACGCGAAGCCTGTCCGTTGGGACATTTTAAATGCGCATATGATATCAAAGATGAACAATTACTACAACACGTCTTTGGTTGACGAAAGCTTCATTCGATCATCACGTTTTATTCGATCATGAAGCTTATCCGATCACAAAGCTTCATCCGTTAATTCATTCCTCATCCTTCGTACATTTGCAAAATGGAGATTGATTGTTCAGAAAAGGAACTATTCATATTTAAAAAAGTTGCTCATGCGGCTGCGGATGTCGGATTTCCCTGTTATCTCATCGGCGGTTTTGTGCGTGATAAGATAATAGGGCGTAAAACAAAAGACGCTGATATTGTTTGTGTAGGGGATGGAATTCATCTCGCCCATAAAGTAGCAGACAGGTTTTCACCAAAACCTTCAGTTGCATTTTTCAAAACCTATGGTACTGCACAAATAAAACTTGATGACTTCGAGATGGAATTCGTCGGGGCCAGGCGTGAAAGCTATGGCTATCACAGTCGTAACCCTGAAGTTGTACCAGGTACATTAAAAGATGACCAGGAGCGTCGCGATTTCACCATGAATGCGCTTGCAATCAGTCTGAATGAAGACGATTATGGTAAACTGATCGACCCGTTTGGTGGCGTTTATGATATTGAAAACAAAATCATACAAACCCCTCTTGATCCACTACAGACTTTCAGCGATGATCCATTGCGTATGATGCGTGCCATCAGGTTTGCTTCACAACTTCATTTCAACATTGAAGCGAAAACATTCCAGGCCATAAAAGACAATGCTAACCGGATCAGGATCATATCACAGGAACGTATAACCGAAGAACTGAACAAGATACTGCTTAGTTCTAAACCTTCTATTGGCCTTGACCTGCTTTACCAGTCGGGCTTGTTGCATATTATCTTTCCATTGATGACGGAACTGGCGGGTGCAGAATACATCGATGGCCATGGTCACAAGGATAATTTCTATCACACACTACAGGTGATCGATAATATCAGTGCCAACACCAACGATCTTTGGTTGAGATGGGCGGCATTATTACATGATATTGCCAAACCTGCAACAAAAAAATTTGAAAAAGGACATGGCTGGACCTTCCACGGTCATGAAACGCTTGGAGGCAGGATGGTTCCCAAAATCTTCACCAAACTCAAGTTGCCTCAAAATGAAAAAATGCGGCTGGTAAAAAAACTGGTTGAACTTCATCTCCGGCCAATCAGTCTTACTAAAGAAAACATCACGGATTCCGCGGTTCGCCGGCTGCTGTTTGATGCGGGTGAAGATATCGAATCTTTGATGATGCTTTGTGAGGCAGACATCACTTCAAAAAACAAACAAAAAGTTAAACGTTACCTCGAGAATTTCGAACATGTTAGAGAAAGAATGAAAGAGGTAGAAGAAAAAGACCAGCTACGAAACTGGCAACCACCTATCACCGGTGAGATGATCATGGAGATTTTTAAATTACCACCATCCCGTCCAGTTGGTGACCTGAAAAATGCCATCCGCGAGGCAATTCTCGATGGCGAAATTGAAAACAACTATGATGCAGCCTATGCCTTTATGCTGCTTAAGGCCGGTGAAATGGGCATCAGCATCAATTGATCAGTTCCCCGTTTGCATATCATCTAATATTAACCAATTATGGTTTGGTTAGCTGCGATGGTACAATAGTTGTGAATATTATATTACATTTGAAGCCTAATTTTTCCGGCTTTCTATAAACAAATCAAATCAGGATGGCGATTTTAAAATTCAGGGTATATTTTGAGGAGGATGACAGTATCTACCGTGACATTGCAATTAAACACAAGCAAACATTTCTGCAATTGCACCAGGCGATCCTGAAGGCCTATGAATTTGATAACAAGCACCAGGCGACTTTTACAAGAAGCAACGACCTTTGGGTGAAGGGTAGGGAGATCAGCCTGGAGAAGTATGACAGGCCATATAAGGTTCCGCCGTTGATCATGGAAGAAACTCCCATAGGGACAGAAATAAAGGATCCAAATCAACGCTTCACTTATTTATACGATTTTACCCGTAACTGGCATTTCCAGATTGAACTCATCAATGTTTCCAAAGAAGAAAACCCAAAACTCGATTATCCTGTTGTGGTGAAAACAGAAGGCATAGCTCCTTCACAATATGGAACTAAGGGACTGGTGGGGGATAAGCTGGCAGAAATGGAGGAGAAATATGATCTTACTGCTGGTGCTGAAGGGTTTGGTGAAGAAGGCGAGGAAGATGGCCTAATCGGCACCGATACCGATACCGATGCCGATAGCGACCAGGAGGAAGCTGTTGATGATAAGGAGGAGATTTGAAAATTTAACCCTCCATCTATTTAAACCAATCGGACTATATATGCCCGTCGGACTATTTATGCCCATCGGACCGTCACGACACTGAGGTCCATCATCAATCCATGAGTAAGACTGTTATCATCTCCATTATCAACCATGAGTAAAACGGTTATTATAATCGTTGGTCCTACTGCTGCCGGTAAAACAGCTATCGCAATCAGGCTTGCTCAACAACTCAAGACCGAAATAATTTCTGCAGATTCTAGGCAATGTTACATTGAAATGGATATAGGGGTCGCGAAACCATCCAAGGCTGAGCTGGAAGCTGTTCATCATTATTTCATCAACAGTCATTCCATTCATCAACCAGCAAATGCAGCAGATTTTGAAGCATACGCATTGAATGCTGCCGAAGAAATTTTTACAAAACACGATATAGCAGTAATGGTCGGTGGAACTGGTCTTTATATAAGATCATTTTGCGAAGGGCTTGATATCATACCACCCATCGATCCGGTTTTACATAATGAGATCAATGCCAGCTATGATAAGTTTGGGCTTGAATGGTTAAAGCAGGAAGTCAGTGAACTCGATCCCCTTTTCTATGCCACCGGTGAAATTGATAATCCACATCGATTGCTAAGGGCGCTTGAAGTAATTAAGGCTACAGGACATTCAATCAGGCATTACCAGACTCAGCATAAGAAACAAAGAGCGTTCAACATCATCAAGCTTGGAATTGCTCCGCCGAAACCAATTCTTCAAAACCAGATTGATAAAAGAGTTGACCAGATGATCGTTGCAGGGCTGGTTGATGAAGTAAAAAGCCTGGTCCCTTATAAATCACTCCCTCCTCTACGAACCGTCGGTTATACAGAAATATTTGAATACCTCGAAAACAAAATCAACCTTGAATCTGCAATTGAAAATATAAAAATCCATACGCGTCAATATGCAAAACGCCAGATAACCTGGTTCAAAAAAGATCCTGATATACGCTGGTTCCAACCAGATGATGAACTCCCAATAGATGGCTTAAAATAATGTATTTAACTCCCTGCACTCATAACTCCACTCATCACACATCACTCATCACTCATCACTCATAACTCATAACTCCACTCACCACTCACCACTCACCACTAATTCTACGGGAACTTAAATCCAACAGTCAACAACACTGTCCCATTGCTTTCTTTTAAAGCTGCAAACGTATTGTCCTTATCAGCCAAACGATAAGGGAAATTTACATCCCTGTTCAGGCTATGAATATAGGTCAGGTCGATAAATATTCCGCGGTTACGGTATCCAAGTCCTCCACTTAAATTCATGCGGCGTGGCTTCAGCGTATTCTCATTATTCTCTCCATACTTGTATGACTTTTCTTCATAAGGATTACCATAATAGGCAAACCCAAGCCTGGTCATAATCGTGTTAAACTTTAATTCTCCACCTACCCGGAAGTTGAATGCTCCTTTGTACTCATTCTTTATAGTTGAATTCACAGCATCATAATAATCATCATTTTGTTCTTCATCGCTGGAACGAAACTTTGATGAGCCATGTGTTACATATTCAATATCTGCAGTGATAAATCCTTTCTGCTGTGTAACATCTTCCACTTCATACAATACATAAGAGCCACTCACCAAAAATTTCCAGGGCGACACAAGATCATAACTGAATTCGGGAATGCCATAGCCAAACTGTGTATAAATTGAATCTGCAGTTGCAACCCTTATGTTCTTTCCCGCTGGAAAATAATTTTCAAGATCCGTTTCAATACGCCCGGTTATTTGTTCATCAATTGCGTACCACGATGGTGTATGAATAGCAATTCCAATCCGGAGTTGTGTGGCTGGTTTGAAGATTACACCAAGTTTTGCGTTTATACCAACACCCCTGGCTTCGTATTCTTCCAGGTACTCCGCATATCCGAAATTATTGTTGTTAACGCCCGTTGCATCAGTTTCGCGCAACACAGAAGTACGGCTGTAATTCATGATGGGAATGCCCAGGCCAGCACCTATATAAATCTTATCGTCCATGTTGGAAGCAAATCCCAAAGCCAGTTCCGTTATTCCGCCTTTTGTAGTGGTGGTTTTTTCCTGGTCAAACAAGACCGGCTTATTGCCTATTGTTGCATCACGAAGTGGTAGACCCACTACTTCGGTCTGGCCGGCTATAGTAGCAGTATCTATCAGGTAAGTATAATTTGCAAGCTTAGTGCCTAATGAAAGCGGTGCATCATATAGAGTCGTGCTTATGTCGAGACCTGAGGCAGCAAACTCTTCTGCAAAAGATTCTGAAAAAGAGCTATAATTATTCTGGCCCTTATAATACTGGGTGTTGTTGAAATTGGCCATCCGGTTTACTCCAATTCCAAAAGTTTTGTTCTTCCATTTGCTATTGTTGTCTGCCCAACTCAAAACGGCCCCTGTTGTGCCAAAATTGAATTTTGAAACATTGTCGGATTTAGCTTCAGTTCCCCGGTAAAAACCTGTTCCTTTATTGAAACTGATACCCGGGCTGAGAACAAACTCACCTTTTTTATACATCCCAAGACCTGCCGGGTTAACAAACAAAGTAGTTATTTCGCCACCCAGTGAACCCATAGCCCCGCCTATTGCCTGGTTTCTTGCTGTTCCTGATGGAATGTTCCAGCTCATTCTTATCGCATCTTCCGGAACCTGGGCATTGAGCTGCTGTGCACAAATAAACATTCCAAATACATAAGCTATCCTTTTCATATCGCTTCTCTGATTATCGTTTTTCTCTTGCCGCCAAAAAAAAGGAGGAATCAAAATTCAGGATTATCCTTAAATCGTGTTCCTCCTTGTTATGAAATATCGTAACAATTAGATTAATTTCCTCTGCCAGGGCGACTACCGGTACTTCCACCGCCGCCACCTGAACTGGATCCGCCAACACTTCCGCCACTGCTTCCGGTACTCTGGGTACGAACAGGTGAAGAATTGTTATTGGATGGGGAATATGATCTTACAGGTCTGTCATTGTTTGGTGTATAATAACTTCCCCGGTCGGCGTTCGAGTTATTATTGCCTGATCCACTCGAGAATACCCTGCGGAGACTTGTTCCTAATGTATTTGTATTTGAGTTGTTATATCCACTCTGACCAACCGGGCGTGTTGAGCCGGGACGGGTCAGGGAACCACTCGAATTGGAACCATTGAAAGTTCTGTTTGAATAGGTGTTAGGATTAAAACTTCTTACCCTTGTATTAGCTGTTGGTCCGGGTTTGTTGATTATAACACCACCACCATAATAAGGATTATAGTAGTTGTTCCAGCCATAATAATTATTGTAATAATTGCCGAAACTCAATCCAAGTCCCAGGCCACCATAGGACCAGGGGCTATATCCAAAAGAACTTCCGTATCCGAATCCGCTATAACCATAACCACCATAACCTCCGTAGGCAAGGCTATTATATCCCATTCCACCATAAGGCATTCCTGCATAGCCAATACCACCATATCCGTAGTCATCAAATGCGCTCCACATGCCACGATTGCGGACTCTCATTTTTAACACGCGGTCGTCTTGTGAAAGATATTCTCCCTCATCATTTCGGTACCTGCCGGCGCGGTCATCAGGTTTGTCCATCTGGACATAGGCGGCAGCTTCTTCGCGTCCGGGTGAAAAATATATATCGTCAGGAGTTTGAGCGGTCCTGTACACAGACGAGCAACTGCTTAACGCAATTGCTACAATACTGGAAAATACTAATGCGGACTTCATATAAGTGTTTTAAATTTTTACGGCTTAACTTGTTATTTTTGCGTTAGCCTTATGAAGTTACAACAAAATGAGCTCCAAAGGTATTAAAATAAACGCCGCGATTGTTAAATTTTAGGTTAATAAACACCTGAGAACCAGTACATGAGCGCTGGGTTCGTCATTCCCGGATTAAAAATAATCACAGTTGCCTGTAGCCAGGATAAAGCTAAAAATATTGTGCCGTGAACCGGAGCACATAACAAAAGAATTATAAGTATACAATAAAAGAATTATAAGGATAAAATTATGAGCAAAGAGATTACTTCCAGGAGCCAGGATTATTCGCAGTGGTACAATGACCTCGTCATTAAGGGCAGCCTGGCTGATTATTCAGCCGTTCGTGGTTGCATGGTGATCAAACCCTATGGTTATGCACTTTGGGAAAATATGCGGGATGCGTTGGACAAAATGTTTAAAGACACGGGGCATGTAAATGCTTATTTCCCATTATTTGTTCCGAAAAGCCTGTTTGAAGCCGAAGAAAAAAATGCCGAAGGTTTTGCCAAGGAATGTGCCGTGGTAACTCATTATCGTTTAATGGCCAACCCGGACAAAAAGGGTTCGCTGATGGTCGATCCGGATTCTAAACTGGAAGAGGAGCTGATTGTTCGTCCAACCAGCGAAGCTATTATCTGGAATACTTATAAAGGATGGATACAATCTTACCGCGATCTTCCCCTGCTGATCAACCAATGGGCAAATGTGGTAAGATGGGAAATGCGTACCCGTTTATTTCTTCGTACTGCGGAATTTCTGTGGCAGGAAGGTCATACCGCCCATGCCACCTCAACCGAGGCGATTGCAGAGGCGGTCCAGATGCTTCATGTATATGCCGATTTTGCTGAAAACTGGATGGCGCTACCCGTGATACGTGGTGTGAAGTCAGAAAGTGAACGTTTCGCCGGGGCACTGGATACTTATTGTATTGAAGCTTTGATGCAGGATGGTAAAGCTCTACAGGCTGGTACTTCGCATTTCCTTGGTCAGAACTTTGCGAAAGCCTTTGATGTGAAGTTTTCTGACAAAGAAAATAAACTTGATTATGTATGGGCAACGAGCTGGGGGGTAAGTACCCGGCTTATTGGTGCCCTGGTGATGGCACATAGTGATGACGAGGGCCTGGTGTTGCCACCCAGGATTGCGCCTTTACAAGTGGTTATAGTACCAATTTATAAAGGGCCTGAGCAGAATATCCTGATTAATGAAAAAGCTGCTGAAATGGTTAAACAGCTTAAAGCTGCCGGCATAAGGGTGAAATTTGATGATAACGACAATAACCGTCCGGGTTGGAAGTTTGCAGAATATGAAAAGAAGGGTGTGCCATTGCGTGTAGCCATTGGTGCACGTGATGTTGAAAATAATTCCGTTGAAGTTGCGCGGCGCGATACCAGGGAGAAGCAAACAATTTCGCTTGATGGCTTCACCGATACCATTAATGCTTTGCTTGATCAGATTCAACAGGCCATGTATACTAAGGCGCTTGCTTTTCGCGACGAACATATAACCAGGGTTGATAGTTGGGAAGAGTTTCAGTCTGTATTGAAAGATAAAACCGGGTTCATCTCGGCGCATTGGGATGGTACTGCAGAAACTGAGGACAAGATAAAGGAGCTCACCAAGGCAACAATCCGTTGTATTCCTTTAGACAATCCACAGGAGGATGGAAAATGTATTCTCACCGGCAAACCAAGTACGCAACGGGTTTTGTTTGCCCAGGCATATTAAACCCGGGGGTTGAAGGATGATTGCATTTATCATCTATAATGCTTATTTTGGGTGCATAAAAATTTCTAACCCTTCAACCCTCAACCAATCTTATGGAACAATCAAACAACCTGTTCGAATTACATGTTGATCACAGCGGATCTTCATTTTTACGTGAAATTGCCAAGTGGTCAAAGTTTCTTTCAATAGTAGGATTTATTATGATCGGCCTGATGTTACTGGTCATTGTATTTGCAGGTAGTACCATGGCTACAATGTTTTCAGGCACGGCTTATGGGGCTTCCGGAGAACTCTTCGGTATGATCTATATTGGTGTTGTCGCCGCTATCATGCTGATTTATTTTTTTCCATGCCTCTACCTCTTCAAGTTCGCTACCAAAATGCAGGTTGCTTTGCGGAATAATGACCAGGACACGCTGAATGCATCATTTGAAAACCTCAAATCCTGCTTCAAGTTTATGGGAATTTTTACTATCATCTGCCTGGCACTTTATGGGCTAATTTTTCTTTTCGGGATATTTGCGGCGCTTGGTACTGGAACTGTATAAGTATTGTCGTTTGTTGATTTTCGACGTTCATGGCGTTCACTCGGTTCTTCCCTTCGCCGGATGGGCCTTTCGGTTGGTTTGATTTGCCACTGTGATTCCTGGTTAATACCCTTGTTCATGCCGCTGGTGGTTCTTGTCTCCGATCAGCTTTTTGTTCCCTGATCGGCTTTTTTAGGTATTCATGTTGTGCCAGGGGTTGTTGGGCCCTGATGGACTTCAGTAACTCCGAACAGGAATCGAAGGTGGCAATCAAACCAACCTCAGGCCCATCCTGCACGTTCTAATCTCGTTCACTTAGGGGGATATGCGACTAATTTAACAAATTCACCATTCACTTATTGCAATAACCGGCATTGACATTATCGGCATTGCAGAAATTGAAATGACATTGCTGTGTTACCGTTCTCTGAATTACAGTTACCAGCTATCCGGTTATCGGAAAAACGATTGGCAAAATTCCATTTGCAACAATCTTAACCAATCTTAGCTACCGAAACTTCGGTTGAGCATCATTGCATTTGCATTCTTTTCATCTAATTCGCAAGCAATCTGGTTCCAGCGCATTAATAATCTTTCCCATAGCGCAAAGGAATAAATAACGGTAGGTATTGCATCGATTGCTCGTTACAGCCTGGCAGTGATTCAGCGCAGTAGTGATTCAACGTTTGCGGGTAGCATCGTTTGCAGGTGGCTACGTTTGCAGGCAGCATTGTTTGCGCGTGGCTGTGTTTGCGGGTGGCTACGTTTGAAAGCGGCCGGGTTGTTTCCCCCAATCGAATGTGAGATCGGTTTGTATATTAAATCGGGAAGGGAATTGCAAAACGAATATCAGCTCATTTGTCATCTATGGCTAATTAAGTGATTGGCTTATTCACAAGATTTAATGTTGATTGAATGATGGGACAACAAAGCCTGCTATATAGGACTCGTAAGAATTGTTATGCTAGTATGATATTCCCCCAAGTGGATGAGCTAGTTGGGAGTGGGATTGTGCCTTTGCGCGGCCTTCGTACCGTGGTCGAGTTACTGAAGCCGATCAGGGCGATACTGCAACCAGCACTGGAAGAAACCCTAACAAAGCTGAT
>NZ_DATHKG010000110.1:0-3736 GCF_035489435.1 Flavitalea sp. | reverse complement strand
AGCTGTTGATGGGATACTCTTTCCTTTTACATCAGAGTTGAAGGGTGGCGCAAGCGGTTTCAACAGCGGGCCACTGAACTACGAGAAGATCGAACTCAATAAACCTGTTGATGCGAAATTGTATAAACCTGAATAACCAATAAAAAATAAAATTTATGAAACAGATAAAAAGAATTTGCCTGGCGATGTTATTGCTGGTGACTGTAAATGGAGTGAAAGCACAAACCGTTGATGAAGTGATCGATAAATTCATCGCAGCCATCGGCGGCAAAGAAAAAATGATGGCGCTGAATTCCATTAAAATGGACGGCACACTTACCACTCAAGGATTTGATGTTGGCATCACGGTAACAGTTTTGAATGGCAAGGGTGCAAGAACAGATATTTCTGTTCCGGGCATGTCGGAGGGATACCGAATTACGACGCCGACCAAGGGCTGGAACTTCTTGCCCTTCCAGGGAATGACGGGTCCTGAAGAAGCTTCTGAAGACATGGTGAAAGCCGGCCAAAGCCAACTTGACCTACAAACTTCTTTTTTGGACTATGCCAAAAAAGGACACAAGGTTGAATTGCAGGGAAAGGAAAAAGTAGATGGTGCTGATTGTTATAAAATAAAGATCACTTATAAGAATGGCAAGTCGGCAGTGGTATACATTAATGCGACAACCTATTATCGCGTAAAGAGCGTTGCTACCGTTGACGTTAACGGTACGCCTACAGAGGTAGAAAATACCTATTCGGATTTCAAAAAAACACCGGAAGGTTATGTGATCCCTTATTCACAAACGAATCAAAGCGGTACTATTATCTATACTACGGTGGAGATCAATAAGCCGGTGGATGAGAAGATATTTGTAGCGAATTAGTAATCTATTATAAGATGATCTTGCCAATTTTAGCTTGTAGAAGATCCGTGAAGTGTTGGTACAATTATCTTACCGGGCATACAAGATAGGGGAGGGGAGAGGCCGTCAACCAATCTCCGAAAAATCCAAAAAATGATCGGTGTTGAACGAATCATGAACGAGTGGTGATCGAGTTTCGGGTGAGTGCTGAATGAGTGTCGGTCAAGTCTGGAATGAGTCCGGATTGAGTCCAATGTCTTGTCCTAAAATAGCTATACACAAAACAAGTGTATATGGAATCAAGCCAAACAACGGATTATGCTCCAAGAGCCAGTCGTCAGTCGCATTATGACAAGCGCTTAATTTTAAAAATTGTAAAAGAAGTAGAGGAAGGATTGCCCAGAAAAGAAGCCATCAGGATTTACGGGTTGGGCAAGGCGTCCATAGATGGTTGGATGAAAGAGTATGGTTCCGATCATTATCACGATCACGTCAAGCGAAAAAAATACACTAACCTTCAAAAGCGAACCATTGTTAGTGCTCTTGAGCAGGGACGGATGAGCTTAAAAGAAGCTCAGGTAGCTTACAAGATTAAATCCTCAAAAATAATCAGGGAATGGCTCCGCCAATATAAATCAGAAAAGGTAGAGATTTGTATTGAAAAGCAAGTGCCAATGAGTAAAAAGAAAAAGGTCCCGGCTACACCACAAACCGCAGCTTTGCAAAAGGCGCTACAGGAAGCAGAACTTAAGATAAAAGCCTTAAATACTTTGATTGATGTAGCCGAAGAACAACTAAAAATTGATATCAGAAAAAAGTCTGGTGCCAGGCAGTCATAAAAATGAAACAGGATCATCCACGTACAGGGATGGCCCAGTTATGCAGATTGTTTGGCAAAACAAGACACGCTTATTACGATGCATTATGGCGCAAAGAAAATAGCCTTGTCAAAGAAGATGTCATTCTCCAGGAAGTGATGGATATCAGGAAGGAATTACCGGCATTAGGCACCCGAAAGCTTCATCATGTATTGCAGCCCAGGCTTGCGTCTCATAAGATCAGTATAGGAAGAGATTATCTTTTTGATTTGCTGGCTGAACACAGGCTGTTAATCCGCCGTAGAAAAAGAAAAGTTATCACAACTGATTCACGGCACTGGATGCGCAAGTACAGTAACCTTATTAAACCAATATCAGTAACCAGGCCCGAGCAGATCTGGGTTAGTGACATCACCTATATCCGGATGATCAATCAATGGGGATATTTAAGCTTAATTACAGATGCTTATTCCAGGAAAATTATGGGTTATAGCTTCCGTAATGATCTGGCCGCTGAAGGCTGCATTGAAGCTTTAAAAATGGCTTTGACTAACAGGATATACAATGAGCAGGTTATCCATCATTCGGACAGAGGTTCTCAATATTGCTCACACCAATATGTAAACCTGTTGCTGGAAAATAATATAGGAATCAGCATGACCGAAAACGGGGATCCTTATGAAAACGCATTGGCAGAAAGAATGAACGGAATAATAAAAACAGAATTTAATCTTTATAACAGCCAGCTTGGTTTTGAGCAAACCGGTAATCTAATAGGTAAAAGTATCAATGCATATAATGGCTTGAGACCACATGCCAGTTGCGATTACATGACACCTGATGAAACGCATCTAAAATCAGGACAACTTAATAAAAGATGGAAGAACTACAACCGGGCTTATAATCATGAAAAACTGACTGTATAGCAATTGCAGGATTAAAAATTATATTTGTATAACTATATCAGGATTTATTTTATAACCTGTATAGTTATTTTAGGACGATACACAACCCCAGAGCATACATAGAGATCCCATAGTTATCTCATAGATAGCCTATAGAACTGGCCTGTGTGAAGTGTATCTAAAAACATATTCGACTTTAATTTTGATAGAAAGGGGGCCGTCTTAGAGATGGCCTCTTTTCTTTTATAACCACTTTTGATTTTGTAACTTCCACTCCTAATCTTATTGAAATGAAAAAGCTAACGCTGTTGCTGGTAACTATCTTCTCAGTAACCATATCATTCTCCCAAAAAAAGACGACAACTCCTGTCAATAATGATGATAGCATTTTATTCAGTAAGGTAAAATACAGGTTGGTAGGCCCTTTTCGCGGAGGAAGGAGTGGAGCAGTGACCGGAGACCCCAAACAGAAAAATACTTTCTATTTCGGAGCGACGGGCGGTGGCGTATGGAAGACCATTGATGGCGGCAGCAACTGGAAAAACATCAGTGACAAGTATTTTGGCGGCAGCATCGGTTGTGTGGCCGTTGCTCCTTCGGATAATACTGTATTATATGTTGGTGAAGGAGAAAGCACTTTACGTGGAAACGTTAGCGAAGGTTTTGGCATTTGGCGAAGCGACGATGCCGGCAGAAGCTGGAGAAACCTGGGATTGAAAGAAACCCGGCATATCATCCGTATAGTGATTCATCCCAAGAACCCGGATATCGTGGTGGTGGCGGCCATTGGACATTTATTTGGCCCCAACCTGGAACGTGGAATTTTCAAAACAACGGATGGTGGCAAGACTTGGAAAAAAGTTTTGTATGTAAATGATCAAACCGGTTGCAGCGACCTGATCATGGAGCCGGGCAATCCTTCCGTTTTATATGCAGGTACATGGCGGATACAACGCACGCCTTACAGTTTGGAAAGTGGCGGCGATGGTGGCGGTATCTGGAAATCTGTTGATGGCGGCGATACATGGAAAAATATTTCAACCAATAAAGGCTTGCCGAAGGGACTTTGGGGCATAGTAGGAGTTACAGTTTGTCCGTCAAACACCGATCGTGTATATGCATTGATAGAAAACCCTTCAGGCGGATTATTTGTGAGCAATGATGCCGG
>NZ_DATHKG010000109.1:0-13012 GCF_035489435.1 Flavitalea sp. | reverse complement strand
CCTAACAAAGCTGATCAGGGCAAAAAAGCCGATCGGAGACAACAGCATCGAGCGGCATGAGCAAAGGTATTAACCACGGGACACAGCCGCAAAAAGGCACAATCCCGCTCCCAACGGTGCGAAGAAGCGACCAAAAACTGTTGCATAAGAATCCTGGTAACCAAAGAAAGTAACGGGCCTTCGTTTTGCGGTCGCCGTTATGTTGTTTTAATTCATTTAATCATTAGATTGCCTTAAGAAGCATTTTAATATAATAAATATAAATCATGCAAAAAAAGATTTTAGCTCTTCTCATAGCAATTACCCTGCACGCATCTGTTATCATGTCTCAGGAACTGGATTCATTGCCGTCCAAAGTTTACAACCTCAAATCATTAAATGAAACAAAAAAAGATCCACAGACAACCGTACCTGTGATGGAAGGCAGCACCACTTCGTTATCGCGGTTTGAAGTACATAGCACTACGATCAAACCGGGACTGGTTTCTCATACCCGCCATGCCCCTGCTGATATGGAAGAACTGATTATTGTGAAAGATGGAAAAGTAAAAGTCACCATCAAGGGTAACACCAAAATACTGGGACGTGGCAGTATTGCATTTTTTATGCCTGGCGAAGAACATAGTGTCGAAAATGCTGACAACTCACCAGCTACTTTTTATGTGTTGGAATACAAGTCTAAACTACCGGCTGATTTAGACAGAGCAAAACAAAAAGGTGGTTCGTTTATGCTAGACTGGAATGAAGTGGCTTTCAATAAAACCGAAAAAGGCGGCCGGAAAGGCTTTTTCAACAGGTCGACTTCACAATTGGAAAAATTTGAAATGCACACTACTGCACTTAATCCTGGCCTTGAAAGTCACGCACCACATATACACAAGGAAGAAGAAATTATTTTGATGCTAAGAGGGAATGTAAAAATTCATATAGCCGGGCAACTTTATCCAGCCGAACCTGGCGATGTCATTTTTTATTCTTCTGGTGTACCGCATGCTTTGATAAACACTGGCAAGGAACAAGCCGAATATTTTGCTTTTCAATGGAGTAACTGACTTTGCGGAGAAACCGACATTGCCCGGGTGATCATGCGTTACTCAGCAATGGTATGCATAGCACATAACACAAAACCCCTGTAGAAACAGGGGTCTTTACGCAATAACTGCTGCTTACCTGAAAATTTTATGTAATCATTAAGAATCTGATCACAAACTAATTTTACCAGGATAACTGGAAAATATGTCGGCTATTTTTATATGAATAATCAATTTCAATCTGCGATCGCTCGCAAATTTGCTTGATGATTGATAAACCCAATCCGTTTTGATGACTGTTTGATTCACCCTTATAAAAACGTGCGAAAATGCGTTTTGAATCCAGTTCTTTTTGTAAACCAGTATTACTTATCATAAGCTTATTTGCCCGCAAATGAATATAAATAGTGCCACCAACTACATTGTGCCTGCTCGCATTACTTAATAAGTTATTCAATAAGATATCAGTCAGATCGCTGTTGGATTGTATACTCGCATCCTGCAAGTCACAATGAAGATTAAGTTGGTTATCTTTCCACAACTCGTCGAATTGCCTGACCTTCTTTTCAATTTTTTCCCGGATGTCTATAACTTTGACCTCTGCAAATTGTTGATTCTCGATCTTTGCCAACAAAAGCAGTGATCCGCTGAGCCTGGATAACCTCTTAACGCCGAGATAAATTTCCTTCAGCTCTTCACTTTGTGCTTCAGACAGGTCCTCTCTTTGAATAAACAGATCCAATTTTGATCGTATGAGGGCGAGCGGCGTTTGCAATTCGTGTGATGCGTTTTCTGTAAATTCCTTCAAAGTCTGGTACTCCTGTTCTGCTTTATGAATAGTATCCTTCAAATTTTCATTCAGGAAAACAAACTCTTCAATGCTTGTATGAGGTAATGTTACCTCTTTTAACTTGCTCAACTTATAGTTGCGCATAGCAGCAATAGTTTCATAAAAAGGTTGCCATAGCTTGCGCAACACAAGCCGGTTAATCAACAACGAAATGATGAGAATTAACAGGATGGTCGCAAGCGTGACCAGGATTATCGTTATAGTCAGGTTTCGCGTACCGGCCAAAGGTCTCATCAGGGTAACCAGGTAGATTTGTCCATCAGCGGGTACCGTAAATAAAAACTTTCTAAAAGTTCCGGCTGAATTTTCTATGGTATCGTATGCCGTCTCAAAAGAAAAAACCTCTTTTATTGGTCGTTCTACCACAGTATAATTTATGCGCACCTCACCCATACGATCCGCCGGTGGCATATGTCCCGTAGCACGCACATAATTTTCTGTTCGGATTTTTCGATGAGCCATCACTTCATCTACTTCCTGAATAAGGATGTAGTCCAATAAAAAATAATAAATAACGCTCGACAACAAAAACAAGCAAACCAGTACCAGCAGCACAATCCGGTTATATCGGCTAAAAAGCTTCATGAACAACTAATTAACATGAACAACTAATTAAGTTAACCATGATAGTCAAAACGATAACCCATGCCATAAACCGCTTTGATATAATCGGGACATCCTGCCTGCATGAGTTTCTTGCGCAAATTCTTTATATGCGAATAGATAAAATCATAACTGTCGGCCATGTCAATTTCATCTCCCCAAAGGTGCTCCACAATTGATTCTTTGGTAACCACTCTATTCCTGTTACTCAGAAAATAAATCAACAGATCATATTCTTTACGCGTAAGAGGAATGTTCCCGTTATTGGATTTTAATGACCTTTCCATAAGGTCCAAAGTCAGATCATCAAGTGCGATCTGATTATTACCTGCAAAAGCTTTACGGCGGACTATTGCTGATACCCGGGCTACTAATTCCGGTAAATGAAAGGGCTTGGTCAGATAGTCATCAGCACCAATCTGGAGACCTAAAACCTTATCATCCAATGAATTTTTGGCGCTGATAATTAAAACTCCCTCTGATTTTTTGTTTTGTTTTAATTCCTTTAATATATCTAATCCGCTTCCGTTTGGTAACGTAATATCCAGAACGATACAGTCGTACTCATAAATATGAATTTTTTCGATGGCGGTATAATAATCATAGGCGACTTCACAGGTATACTGCTCACTGTTTAAGAAAGTGCAGATGTTGTCAGCTAACTTTTTTTCATCTTCTATGATAAGTATTTTCATATGTCAAATTCAAAGGAACTGCTAAAAACTGTATCAATTCTGGAGATTGAAAGTTACGCCGTTGCCATTTGAAATTCGTAGCATGAATTCAAAATTCCGAATAAATTGCCGGATGAAGTAGAATAATATCCGCTTTAGAAACTGTATGTTGGTATTCAGGCAAAGCAGATAGTCTTTTCCATTCAGCGTCTGCGCCAAAACTTTTCCAATGCTCGTCCCTGGCGGCCTGGTTATCAAAACTTGTCATGTACATCAGGTTTGGCATCCGGCTGCCAGCCAGTACCTCAGCGTAAAAAACAGCGTTAAAACCAAGTCGCTTAAATAACGGAATCTCGCCGCCTTCATTGAACATGTGCACCTTCTGCTTATACAATTTCTCTCCCGATCCTTCTTAACTGCGCAACTCATAAACTCTTTCCGCTACTTCGCCTTTTAGTGAAGGAGATTGAAAATGAGGCATGTTGTTGAAAGCCCGCAGGACTATCGTTTCAATACGGGTGTAAGCGGGAGAATTATACGGAACGTTGAGGTAGGTAGCGCCGGCTTTAATGTAGTCCTTATCTTTACCTAGTCCGTCTTCTATTTTACTGAGTTGCTCCAGCGAGTGCAGGGGTATCAGCACATAAATAGCTTTTTCGCCTGCAGTATCTATGCCCAAATTTTTGAAGACACCCACCTGCGAAATTCCTAACCGGTGTAGTGCAGGCAAGTAAGCGTTTTTTAGAAAACTATCAACCTGTATCAGTTGCTCGCTCGTTTTCATTCTATATACTTTGATCTGGTATATATCTTTTTGAGGGGGGCTTTCATAAGCTTTCAAATTTGTGCACAGAATCAATATTGAAAAAGCTGATAGCACGGTCTTTAGGATCTTCATATTTGTCTATTTGATTGGTTACTGTTTATTTGATTGGTTACTTTATTAGCTGGATACTTTATTAGCTGGATACTATAGCAGACGCGTGTAATTAGTAGGGTATTACTATATTTATACTACAACCTTTCCCGGGACTACTTTCCAAACTTATTTTACCGTGATTAGCTTCTACCCTGTTGAACATATTCGATAATCCTATGCCCTTTCTCCTGATACCAGGATCGAAGCCTTTACCATTATCCACAATCGATATGTTTATAGCCCTTCCATAATCTAGTATTGAAACACGGGCGGTTGAGGCCGATGCATATTTAAGAATATTGTTTACCTGTTCCTGGACAATCCTGTAAATATTTATTTTAAGATCTTCATCAATCGTTAGTGGACCTTCCACGTTAGCTTCGAATTTTGTTTTTGCCTGAGTATTTTTGTTTAAATCGTGAATCAAATCTTCTATCAATTCTTTTAAAGAAAATTTGTTATCCGGAGTTACCTGTTCTTTACTTATTACGCGGATCTCACTTATGGCAATGTCAACTAACTCTATAGCACGTTCAGTTATATCCCTTCTTGTTGAACTCTCGCTTATCATGGTGATATACAATTTTATACTCGCCATCAGTTGGTTCACATTGTCGTGCAGTTCCTGACCGATCCGGTTTCTTTCAATTTCCTGGGCACGCAAAACGGCCCTTGTAGTGTTTTTTTGCTCCCGCACTTTCTGATTCACTAATTCCTGTTCCAATATTTTTCGTTCTGAAATGTCAGTTACTTCCATCATCAATCCAGGTTCAATTTTATCGCCTTTCAGACTTGGTAACATTCTTATAAAATACCATTTATATGAACCGTCAGATTGCGGGTAACTGACTTCATAACTGACTTGTTTCCCGGAAAAAACTTCCTTAATCTGATTAAGCAATCCAGGTCGACTGGTCGCCGGAAAATAATCAGGGTAATAGCCACCCACTTCGATGGTACGGTTTAATTCGTTTTTTGCAAAGTCAATTGCCTTCGAATTAAAGGTGATAATACGGAGGTGAGTATCTACTAATATATAGATCGTATTAGTCGTTTCTAAAATGGAATGAAGATGGGATTCTGATTTTTGCAGTATCTTTTGTACTGTTAGTTGCCCGCTTATATCATTGACAATTGCCAGAATGTGGCTGTCAACAAACCTTTTTGCATAAGCTTCTACATAAATAGCGGTTCCGTTTTTTCGTAACATCTTTCTTTCAATAAACATATCCTCACCGATTGCCAGCTTATTATATCGCGTTGGAAGTACCTGAAGTTGCTCCTGATCAAAGAGTTCTTTTATGTCGGTTTGCAGCAATTCGCCTGTATTATAGCCGAACATGGCACAAAAATTTTCACTGGTTTCTATGCAAATTCCATTGTCATCCGTCATTATTATGGCCTCAGTAGCAAGTTCAAACAAGAAATGATAAATTTCTTTGTGATTACTTGGGAGAATGATTGAGTCGGGTGAAAGATTTCGAATCTGCAATATGGTCTGCGGACCTCTTATTCCAGGTATGTTAATATCCATAATTACCATATCCGGAAGGAGTTCTTTCGCACTCTGTATCGCATCGTCGTGGTTGTCACATTGCGCAACTACCCTGAACACCGGATCCTTAGATAAAAGAAAACTCCATGCCTGCCTAAGCAAAGTATGATCCCCAACAATAAGAATCGTAATTGCTTCCATATGTTCATCTTATTTATAGATTAACCAACCATTCTCCTATTTCCTTAGTGCTTTTACCTGTTCTGCAGATATCTTGCTTGCCTTATTATTAAAGCTGTTTCGGACATATGTTAGCACATCTGCAATTTCTTCATCTTTTAAAACGGCACCAAATGGCGGCATCGGGTTCGTATAGGTGTCTCCGTTAATTTCCACGCCTTCACTGAATCCATTCATTACAATGCCTATCAGCCTTGATTCATCACCAAGAACATAATCTGTGTTTTTTAGAGGAGGATTTAATTGCGGCACTCCACTACCATCGGCCTGGTGACAGGCCAAACAATACTGCGTATAAATTTTACCGCCCCGATCGATAGAAGCCCGGGAATCAGGACTTGAACCACAACTAAAAATCAATGCTGCTATTATTAGCCCCAATGAAATAAATAATATCGAATCCTTTTTCATCCGTAAAAATTTTTGGTTCTGATACAGAGTCTGTTTGGTACTCAAAATTGTTATTGGCCCTCGTATGAAATCCTATATATCGAGCCCTGGTTATCATCAGAAACATACAAGGCCCCATCTGGTCCCTGGGCCAAACCGCATGGACGATGTTTTGCATCCCCGGGTGAGGTGATAGAATCCGTTCCCGCAAAATTGTCTGCAAAGATTTCCCATGCACCATTTGGCTTTCCATTTAAAAAAGGTACAAAAGCAACAAAATATCCTTTTTGTTTTTCAGGAGCACGGTTCCAGGACCCATGAAAAGCTATAAATGCACCATTTTTATACTTCTCTGGAAACATATTACCTGTATAAAACAACAAACCGTCTGGCGCCAGGTGCCCGGGGAACGTAGTAATGGGATCTATGGCTTTTTCGCCAGCCGTTTTTTTGCCGTCGCCACCGTATTCCGGTGCCAGTATTTTTTTCTTTTGAAACTGGTCATAATAGACATAAGGCCAACCGCAATCATCACCTTTATTTACTGCGTACATGGTTTCAGCTGGTAACTCGGCCCCTTGTTGTTGAGTATAAAGATTTGGATACTGTTGAAACAGCTGATCCCTTCCATGTTGCATAACAAAAAGCTGGTCAGCTTCATTATTCCAATCCAGACCAACAACATTCCTAAGGCCGGTAGCGTACCGTACCCCATTGTTATAGCCCTGACCAGGTTGATCTGCTTTAAACTGCCAGATGCCGGCTGCTGAATCCAAAATACTACAAGGGGTCTGTCCCGGTGATCCTGCGGCCCTATCTACTACCTGGCAAGCATTGGAATAAGCACCGATATTTACGTATAAATTACCTTTTTGATCCAGCACAATGGATTTCGAATTATGCTGACGGCGGTCTATTAAACCCTTTACTATTGTTTCTGGCTGATCAGTTTGTAAAATTTTCCCATCCTCGCTCAACCGGTACCGGTAGACCGCATCATTGGATGATGCATACAGATAGCCTCCGCGGATATACATTCCTGTTCCTGCATAGTCAGCAAAGGCTGTTTGCTCATCTGCTTTACCATCCCCGGTGGTGTCCCGCAGATAAACAATCCCCTTACCATTTTTTAAAGCCGCCAGTTTAACATAAATATCTCCTTTGTTATTTATTGCTAGGTGCCTGGCTTTCCCGACGCTATCTGCTACTAAAACAGCCTTAAATCCTTCAGGCAACTGTAACAAAGAACTTGTGTTGGCAGCCTTTGTAGCACTGGAATCAGTAGCGGTCTCTTCTTTATTGGCAGAGTTATTACACCCAAAAAGAATCATAGTGAAAAAGGTCGTTAATATGAAGGTCGTTGCTGATAAACGGTTAATGCAGGGAATATTGTCAATTTTCATCTTTGTCATTGATTAATAGTTGTCATTGATTAATAGTTAAGGACTGCTCAATTTGTTCATCAAGTAAATGAAGATCTGAAAGCTCCCTGCTTATAAATTCCAGTTCATCTTCCGATAAATTGATGGTCAGGGCAAGGGAATTTTCAATAGCCTGTTTTTTATTTCTGGCCCCGGCGAGCGCAATGGTAATACCTGGTTGTTCAATTGTCCATCGAAGAACTAACTGAGCAAGGCTTGCACCTTTATCCTGAGCCAATGGCTCAATTTTTTCAAGGAATACATTGACTCTTTGGATATTTTCATCAGTAAAGAAATAAAGACCGGCTCTGTGATCCCCATTTGCAAACGCATAACCTGGCTTCATCTTACCTGTCAGTAAACCACGTTCCAATGGACTGTAAGCAAGGATAGATGTATTGTGTTCCAAACAATAAGGAACCAGCTCGTCTTCTATATCCCGGAGCACCATGCTGTAAGGAACCTGGTTCGAAACAATATTTACATATTTCCGGGCTTCGTTCAGTTGCGCCGCACTATAATTGCAAACGCCGGCATACCTAACCTTTCCCTGTTCGATCAATTGGGCAACAGCTTCCATTGTTTCTTCAATAGGAGTAGTTGTATCCGGCCAATGTATCTGGTATAGATCAATATAATCAGTGCCCAGCCGGCGCAGACTGTCTTCGCATTCTTTAATAACACTTTTCTTTCCAGCGTATTTATAGATGTCTATTTCTTTGCCATTGGTATCAGCACTTTTAAAAAAATAATCCTCCTTTGCCAGATCCCAACGCATTCCATACTTTGTCAGTATTTGCACCTTGTCCCTTGGAAGATCTTTCATCGCCTCACCTACGATTTCTTCGCTATTGCCCTGACCGTAAACAGGAGCAGTATCAATCGATGTAACTCCCAAATCATATGCTGCCCTGATCGCTTTAATAGCATCATTCCTTGCTGTACCACCCCACATCCAGCCACCTGCTGCCCATGCCCCAAAACATATAGCCGATAAGTTTAAATCGGCGTTTCCTAATTTTCTGTACACCATAACTCACTTTTTGAATTTTATATTGTTCACTTTAGTGGCATAAAACTCGAATGACAATTTGGAGAAAATCTGGAGATAAGTGAACCAAATTGAGTTTCGGGGAGTCAAAACATAAGCTGGCGGGAAATTCAAATGAAGTTCAAAAAGAAAAAGCCAGCACCAATACTAAGAATAAAGAGATGAAGAATAAGAATAACGAGATAAAGCGAATAGAAAAGGAACAATATGTAATTAAAATCAAGCCTGTATTGGATTGAAAAGAATGCCATTAGTTAAGCAACGCGAAGCAAGGGAAGACAGCATTACTCAAATCAATAATGCGAACACCCTTCTGAATAAGGATCCAGACTGAGTTCGGCCAGGCGAAAAGTTTATGCAATGCTAATGTTATGTTAACAGCGGCCGCTCTTTGCAGGTACTTAGTTAAATGTAAATATTGAATTGCCCGTTTAGTTCATCATTCACCTTGAGTACTTCAATGATGCGATCTGGTTCTGCATTTCGTGCAAAATCATTGTTGATTTTGGAATCACCTTTAAAATAAATCTGGGAGGTAAGTTCCGGATAACCTTCCGCTCTTACCTTGAAATGGATGTGACGGGGCCTTGAACCATAAGGAGGTGGGAAAATTGTAGCAAACGTATAGCCACCGCTACTATCTGTTTTCACCATTCCACGGCACTTGAAGCCCTGGTTGTCATAATTTCCCTGCGAATCACAATGCCAGATATCAAGTGTGGCATTGCTAACCGGTGTTGCACAATCCGAGGCTTTGAGAATTTTTCCTTTAATAGTTAGCAGTGTACCACCTTGCTCTATGACATTACGCATAGGGGAGCCTTTCTTATAAAAAGGACCTTCCTGGTCCTTTTGCGTTTTACAGGATTGAGAGAAGAAACGGAAATTCATATTGGCCACTGCCTTATACAATGGCAAAAGAGTCAGCGCAGTTAAGAATGTTTTACGTTTCATTTTCAGAACTTTTTAAGGTTATGATCGAATACATTACCGGACTGTCCGTTTCTTCTCACAAACTTATTTCAGTTTCTCTTTGAAAAAATCAACTGTTCTTGTCCAGGCAAGTTCCGCAGCTGCTTTATCAAAGCGTGGAGTTGTATCATTATGAAAGCCATGATTTGCGTTCGGGTAGATATAAGTCTTGTATTCCTTTTTGTTTTCTTTGAGTGCTGCTTCATAGGCTGGCCATCCCTCATTCACACGGGTATCCAGCTCTCCATAATGAATCAGTAGCGGCGCTTTAATTTTGGGAACATCTTCTTTTGCAGGCTGACCACCGTAAAAAGGAACTGCGGCTGCTAAGTCAGGCACCCGCACTGCCATCATGTTTGCGATCCATCCGCCAAAACAAAAGCCTACAACTCCCACTTTCCCGTTACAATCTTTATGATTTTTCAAATACTCGTATCCTGCTATAAAATCTTCAAGCATTTCGTTCCTGTCACGTTTACTCTGTAGTTCCCTTCCTTTGTCATCATTACCAGGATAACCACCAAGGGGAGTTAAAGCATCAGGACCAATGGAAATAAATCCAGCCAGGGCAGCTCTTCTTGTCACATCTTCAATATAAGGGTTGAGCCCCCTGTTTTCATGAACAACTACAATACCTCCAAGTTTTCCTTTGGCATCTGCAGGCTTAGACAACAATGCTTTAATGGAACCTCCTCCCTTTGGTGACTGGTAATTGACATATTCTGAACTTAACCTGGCATCGTCTGCCTGGACCTGAATTCCGCCCTGGTAATCCGGCATAAGAAAACTCATGAGAGACGTGACGGTAAGTCCGCCGACTGCGTAGGTAGACAGCTTCTGAATAAAATCACGGCGTTCAACACGATTATGTGCATAGTCATCATACAGATCAAACACTTCTTGTTTGATGTCTTCTTTTTTAATTTCGCTCATACTGGTTGTAATAAGTGGTTTGATAAATTTAAGAATAATACATCACCCCCGGGAGGGGAATAATATTTGACGACAAAATTTGGATAAACCTGCTTTGACAATTGAAAAGGCCCAGATTCTATTTTCAAATGACAGGTATTATTTTTCTTGTTTCAACAGTCCATCTGCAAGTCCCTGCCATTGAATTTTCGAAAATATCCCTAATGCCCCTGTACCAATGGTTGAGTCCCGGATCTTATCGGTAACCGAGCTGGCATTCTGATTGGGCTTGATGTTTCGGTCCACTATCCATGCATAAACCTGGTTTTCTTCGCGTGTTACAATAAAATTGCTGGTCGATTCCTGCGAATAGAAATGCGCGGTTTCATCGGGATTACCCAAGGGATTTTCGCTGGGCCGCACACGAAACCCGATGCTTTGAACGCCCCGTTCATTTTTCTCTAAAAGTTCTTCAACAAAAACCCAGTCATAGCCATCACCTGCTTTGCTGCCGGGACCTGGAATATCGATCCTGAGATAATAACCTTTTTCTACTTTATTTATAACCTCTTTACCGCCTGCTCCTACAACCTGGAATTTTGCACTGACGAGCCCCGCAATATGATCCCAGTTGTTTATATCAAGTAGCCGATCCTTTGCCTTTTCATAAAAGATCGTGGCTGCATCGATATTATCAAAGCTAACATTAGATTCTACCTCTATCTCCCGACCCGAATGCTGAGCAGGAATTAACTTCAAATAATCGTGGTGTTTCATGATCTGATATTAAACGGAACTGGCTGATTAAACCAGGTTTAGTTTCTCTTTCAAAAGCCGATACCTGGCATCATCAGCAATCCCGGTGAACATAGGGTGATCAATAAGAATAGCTACAGCGCCCATCCTTTTCTCGACACACCGAAATAAATGATAAAAAGTCTTATCTTTTTCTCCCAATGACCACCAGATCATAGCCAGGTCCAGATCTAACACAACTCCAGGTTCCTCAACCTGCCGTTGTTCTATCTTTCTTATAAAATCTAATGCTCTTTGGGCTTCTCCCAGTTTAGCACATGCACATGCCAATGGAGCAAGCCCTTTTAGTGGATTTTTTAACTGCAGGTGTAGTTTTTCAAATATTCCGGCGGCCTTCCTCCAATCTCCTTTTGCACCGAGGCACCAGCCCTTTAACTCCAGTGCTATCGTCATTTGCGGATGTATCTCTAACAATCTTTCGACTTGTTTTAATGCATCATCAATTCTTCCTGCATTTACATAAGCTTCGGCCAGGTATTGGTTGACAATCGTTGATAAAGGATCAATTTCCAAAGCTTTTTCCATGATATTGACTGCGTCTTTCCTCTGTCCTTTCATCATATAATAAAAACACAGTAGCTGGCGCGCACCGGTTGCAGCGGGATTCAGCTCAAGCGCTTTTTGTAACGTACTATATGCCTGTTGCCATTTCCAATCGTAAAACAGGTAAGCAGAAGCCTTTGCTGTATAACCAAGTGCCGATGAACTATCCAGTTGCAGTGCTTTATCGCTGTACCTGTGAACTATTGCAAAAGCCTCACTGGGTTGCATCTGACCGGTTCCTCCGAGGAAAGCATAGGCACCTGCTGCCTTGGCATAAGCCTCGGAATAGTCCGGTTCAAGCGCTATAGCCTCTTCATAAAACGCTATAGCTTTCTTAGTATCTGCGGGATTTATTTTATTATGAAAATGCAGTCCCTTTAAGAACAGAGTATATGCTTCGAGATTATGAGTTGGTACTTTTACAAGTCTTTCTTCCTGTTCACGTGCTGTCAGATTCTCACGAAGTTTATTTGCTATAATACTACTGATCTCATCCTGCACATCAAAGATATCTGTAAGATTACGGTCATAATTTTCACTCCAGATATGATATCCGTCTGATGTGTTAATCAACTGTGCCGTAATCCGCACGCGGTTGCCGGATCGGCGTACACTTCCTTCCAGTATTCTATCGACATTCAGCTGCATGCCGATATCTCTTATATCATTATTCTTGCCCTTAAAAGCAAAAGAAGAGGTTCTTGATGTTACCTGGAGTCCATCTACTTTTGTGATCGCATTCAGTAGTTCTTCTGTGATACCATCACTGAAGTATTCATTTTCAGGATCGGCACTCATATTTATAAAAGGCAGCACTGCAAGACGATTTGTGGGCTCTTTGGTTTTCCCTTTTAACGAATTGCGGGTGGGCACCACCAGGTCTTTGTTATCTATCGCAAATATGCGAACAGGTTTTGTTACATTCTTTAATTCGAAGTAACCCATTTCACGGGCGTTAAGATTTTCCTGGTTTCTTATTTCATCAAAGACTTTTTCAGAAATAAAAATGGAGCCGGGAACAGCAAGTGATTCAATCCTTGAAGCGAGATTAACGCCGTCGCCATAAATAGATTCATCTTCTATTGAAATATCCCC
>NZ_DATHKG010000108.1:0-70219 GCF_035489435.1 Flavitalea sp. | reverse complement strand
CCAGTTCAGTGTTATGGCTGAAGTGCTGGCTAAGGCAGGCATCAAAACAGATGGTGTTGCCGCGATCGGAATTACCAATCAACGGGAAACTACCATTGTCTGGGACCGGCACACCGGCCATGCTGTTTATAATGCCATTGTGTGGCAGGACAGGCGCACAGCGGCATATTGTGACGAGCTAAAAGCAAGTGGTCATTCACCTATGATCCAGCAAAAAACCGGCCTGGTGACCGACGCATATTTTTCAGCCACCAAACTAAAATGGATACTCGATAATGTGAGTGGCGCCAGGACGAAAGCTGAAAACGGCGACCTTCTTTTTGGTACGGTTGATAGCTGGCTCGTTTGGAAACTAACCGGCAGAAAGGTTCATGTTACTGATGTCAGCAATGCATCCCGAACGATGTTGCTGAATATTCATAGCTGTGAATGGGACCAGGAGTTGCTGAAACTTTTCAATATCCCGGTCAAGATGTTGCCCGAAGTGAAAGCATCAAGTAAAACATATGGTGTAACCGATGCAGTCGTAAACAATGCTAATATTCCTATCTCGGGTATCGCAGGTGATCAGCAGGCGGCCCTGTTTGGCCAGATGTGTACTAACCCGGGTATGGTCAAAAATACTTATGGCACCGGTTGTTTTATGCTGATGCATACCGGTGAAAAGGCGGTGGTTTCAAAAAATAATCTCCTGACAACTGTTGCCTGGAAACTTCATAACAAGGTAGAGTATGCGCTGGAAGGAAGCATATTTATAGCAGGTGCCGTGGTGCAATGGCTGCGTGATGAATTGCAGGTTCTCCGTAATGCTTCTGAAATTGAGGCACTGGCTTCGAGAGCAAAGGACAACGATGGAATTTATTTTGTTCCTGCATTTGCCGGCCTTGGAGCCCCGCACTGGAACCAGCATGCAAGAGGTGCAGTATTTGGTTTAACGCGTGGCACATCTAAAAATCATATAGCGCTGGCGGCGTTGGAGAGTATTGCTTACCAGACTATGGATGTTCTTAAGGCGATGGAAGCCGATTCTGGGATTTCTATCAAAGAATTAAGAGTTGATGGTGGTGCAACAATCAATAACCTGCTGATGCAATTTCAATCAGATATCCTGGGTGTACCGGTTATACGTCCGAAAGTGACTGAAACTACCGCCCTGGGCGCAGCTTACCTGGCTGGTCTTGCGATTGGCTACTGGGACAGTATTCCCGAGATCCAGAAACAATGGCAGGAGGATAAGGCTTTTAAACCGGCCATGCCTGATGAACAGGTTCAAAAATTGATCAAAGGATGGCAGCGTGCTGTTAAAGCCAGCATTGCGTGGGCAGACGATAAATGAGTGATGAGTTATGAGTTATGAGTTTTAGTGGTAAGTGGTGAGTGGTAAGTGGTAAGTGAAGTTGATTAATTGATTAGTTGATTAATTATAGTGATAGAAAATTTGTAGACATTCATAATAACTGATAGTAAATGACAGTAGCTGATAGTAACAGACTGTAACTGATAGTAATTGATAGTAAATGTTAGTAACTGTTAGAAAGTATATACGAAAAGTGTTAAATGAAAAGTTCTAATAATCTGATTTTATTTAAATGATAAGAAGACAAGAGTTGGTCAGCCAGCTTGACCAGTACAATGGAACCTGGGATATTTGTATAATTGGTGGTGGTGCTTCGGGGCTGGGGATCGCGGTTGATGCTGCTTCGCGTGGCTATAAAACAGTGCTGCTTGAAAAATTTGATTTCGCCAAAGGCACTTCTTCCCGTTCTACGAAACTTGTTCATGGCGGTGTAAGATATCTGCAACAAGGAAATATAAAACTCGTCATGGATGCCCTGAAAGAAAGAGGTATCATGAAAAAGAATGCACCACATCTTGTCAAAAACCAATCTTTCATTGTTCCAAATTATAAATGGTGGGAAGGTCCGTTTTATGGGCTAGGTTTGAAAGTGTATGATTGGATGAGCGGCAGTCTTGGCCTCGGGGCCTCCCAATGGCTCTCAACCGAGGAGGTCCTGGAATACGCACCCACACTGGATCCCGAAGGATTGCGTGGTGGTGTGATGTATCAGGACGGACAGTTTGATGATTCAAGGCTGGCACTTAACCTTGCTCAAACGGCTATTGAACAGGGTGCTGTTGTGCTCAATTATTTTGATGTTACTTCTTTTATAAAATCAGGGAACGATATCGCGGGAGTAATAGTGAATGACACGATCGGCAACAGATCTTTTGAAATAAAAGCAAAGGTGGTTGTTAATGCAACGGGGGTGTTTTCAGATAGCATTCAGCAACTGGATGAACCCGGCAAGGAATCGACCATCACACCAAGCCAGGGTATTCATATCGTGCTTGATAAGGTTTTTCTTCCCGGTACTTCTGCTATAATGATACCTCATACTGATGATGGAAGAGTATTATTCGCAGTGCCATGGCACCAGAAAATTATTGTCGGAACAACCGATACCCTGGTTGATGATATCCTAAGTGAACCGCTGGCAAGGGAAGAAGAAATTGAATTTCTCATAACGCATGCGGCAAGATATCTTACCAAGGATCCATCTATTGATGATGTAAGAAGTATCTATTCAGGGCTGAGACCGCTCGTAAAAAACTCAGCCAAAAAAACCGCGGAGATCTCACGTGATCATTCGATAATAATTTCTGATTCGGGGCTGGTAAGTATTGTTGGTGGCAAATGGACCACTTATCGCAAAATGGCAGAAGATACGGTAAACACTGCAGCGGTTCAGGCCAGGCTTCCTTACAAGGATTGTGTTACAACCGATCTTAGCATACATGGTGGTCAAAGTCATGCTACCGAAACCGGTACAAATTATTACTACGGTTCCGACATTCCTTTGATCGAAGATTTAATGTTGAAGGATGATTCATTAAGATCGCTGATCCATGAACGCCTTCCTTATCGCAAAGGTGAAATTATCTGGGCAGTCAGAAATGAGATGTGTATGACGGTAGAAGATGCATTGAGTCGTAGAACCAGGGCACTACTTTTGGATGCGGCAGCTGCTGTTGAAGCAGCACCGTTGGTAGCGACAATGATGGCTGCGGAGTTGAACTATGATCAAAGCTGGATAGATAAACAGTTGACGGCATTTAAAGGGATTGCAGTGTCTTATCTTCCAAAGAAGTAAGCTTTTCTTTCAGGAAGTAGAACCGACATCACTCGAAGTAAAGCTTCTCATGGAAAGAAGTGATGTTGCCTTAACAACGAAGTATTATCGCTTTACAAAGAAGTAATGTGTAATTAATTCGAGGTGTCAATAATGTTCTATAATTTCCACCTGGAATTTCACTTGCTATACGAAAATTAAAAAATTGCTTATGAGCCCATTTCTCGGAGAATTCATCGGAACGATGTTATTAATTATTCTTGGAGATGGCGTAGTAGCCAATGTTATCCTCGATAAAACAAAAGGTTTTAATGGTGGATTGATGTCCATCACTTTTGGCTGGGGGATGGCGGTATTTGTGGGTGTATATACCTCCGTCAGCCTGGGCGGAAGTGGCCATTTAAACCCGGCGGTCACCCTCGCAATGGCTTACCTGGGCAAACTGGATTCATCTCTTGTTCTGACTTATCTGGGTGCACAGTTTCTCGGTGCTTTTGTTGGTGCAGTGATTGTTTGGGCAAGCTATCGTCAACATTTTGATGCAACAACAAATGCGGATACCAAGCTCGGCGTATTCTGCACTTCACCTTCCATAAGAAACGCTTTAAACAATATAGTTACCGAAGTTGTGGGTACTTTTGTGTTGGTATTTGGAGCCCTGTTATTTATAAAGCCTGAAACAAAACTTGGAACAATTGAAGCTCTGCCGGTTGCATTGTTGGTAATCGGCATCGGGTTGTCGCTAGGTGGACCAACCGGTTATGCAATAAATCCTGCCCGCGATCTTTCCCCGAGGCTTGCACATTTTATTCTTCCGATCCGGGGTAAAAGAAACAGCGACTGGGCTTATGCCTGGATACCTGTTGTTGCCCCTATAGTCGGTGCATTCATCGCGGCTTTTCTTTTTCAGCTGATCAACCCAGCCTGATACCAAATAACCAAAATCAAAAAAACGGATAGCGGTCATGATATCATTCAAAACAGATTTTCAGGTAGCGGCTGGTAGTGACTGGTAGTGACTGGTAGTGGCTGTTAGCGGCAAGTAGTGGCTGGTAGTGGCCGGTAGTGGCTGAGGGAATGTTTCAAAAAAATGTTTTTTAAAATGACCGCTATTTCAGCCAAAAACCATCCCTTTTGACTGAAATAGCGGTCATTTTCAAAATTAATAAAACAGGACTTGATCAGGCGGTCTCCTGGATGAATGAATAAGATACAGATGCCTGTTTACAAAATATTCTTAATATTCCTCGGGAACTAAAGACTGCGTATTGCAGTCTGAATAACTCCACAAGCTTTCCTGATTTCTTTTTTTGAAATGGTCAGAGGAGGTGCAATCCGCATACAATGAGGTGCAAATAAAAACCAGTCAGTCAATACCCCATCACCAAGGCAACGATCAATCACTTTCTTATTGAGCTCAAAACTTTCAAATTCCAGGGCCATCAATAAGCCAACAGATCTAAGCAGGCATCCTTCAAGATTCCCTAGTAACTGCTGGAACAATGACTGTTTCGCTTCAATTTTCTTAACCAGTTCCTTATCCAACAAAACTTCGAAGGCGGCCAGGCCAGCGGCACAACTTACAGGATGACCACCAAATGTGGTGATATGACCAAGCACAGGGCTATGTGTAAATAAATCCATCAGCTTTTTATCTGCAATAAAGGCCCCAAGCGGCATCCCGCCACCAAGCGCTTTACCTAACAAAATAATATCAGGGATAATACCATATCTCTCAAAACCCCAGACAGTACCGGTTCTTCCGAAGCCAGTCTGAATTTCATCCATCACCATCAGCGTACCGGTGTCATTACATTTTTCCCTGATAGCCATAAGCCAGTTGATATCCGGCTCAATAACACCTTTCTCAGCCTGTACTGTTTCTAATATTACGCAGGCTGTTGAAGCAGTAATCGCGTCAACAGCAGTAGTTGAATTATATTCTTCATGTAATATTCCAGGCAACAAAGGACGAAATGCATTCCGCCAATATTCATCCCCGATGATACTAAGCGCTCCCTGGGTAGAGCCATGATAGCTTTGATTGAATGCGATGATCCCGGTACGACCTGTTACGCGTTTAGCCAGCTTCATAGCACCTTCTGTCGCTTCTGCCCCCGAATTAGTAAAATAAACTGTATTAAGCGACGATGGCAGATGATCAGTCAATTGTTTCGCATATCGTACCTGAGGACTTTCAATCATCTCACCATATACAAGTATATGCAAGTATTCATCTACCTGTTTTTTTATGGCCTTTGTAACATTTTTGTGGCGATGACCCACATTACAAACACTGATGCCGGCAATAAGATCGATATACTCATTCCCTTTCTTATCCCACAACAAACTGCCCTCTGCTTTTACAATCTCGAGCCCGATAGGCGAAGGAGAAGTCTGTGCAATATGCTTTAGAAATAATTCTCTTTGATTCATCTGAACATTTTTATTGTCTGCCCACACATACAAGTATGACACCTGCAAGTATGACACCTAAGTATGACTCCTAAGTATGACACCTGCAAGTATGATCCATACAAGTATGATCCATACAAGTATGACACATACAAATATGACTCATACAAATATGACAGACCCGATATTTTATAAAAGGGTACCGGAACCTTTACCTCCAAATGCGGAAAAGGCCATCTCTACAAATTTCTGTAAAGATGTTTAAAGGTTTGTTTTAATTTTTTGTCTACTGTTTAATTTTTTACCGGCTATTTTTATTTTCTAATTGGCTGTTCTGATTTTTTGTGGACTATTTTATTTTTCTGTCGACTGTTTTAACTTTTGTGCCTATTGCTTTAACTTTTGTGCCGACTGTTTTAAATTTCCTGTTGGTTCTGTTGTTTGTCCTGATTTCTATCAGGTGATCTGATTTTCTGACGATAGTTTTATTTTCCTGGGGTTTTCAGCTCCTGGCCGATTTTGTCGGATATTTGCACTCATACTATTATTATTTGCACACATACTATCATTAAATTTCCGGTAATGGCCACTATACTTCATGTTGAAAATGTTTATCCGCAATTTGGTTCCAATTGTTTTCTTGCACCCAACGCAACAATAGTAGGTGATGTTATAACCGGCGACGACTGCAGTATCTGGTTCAATGCTGTAGTAAGAGGAGATGTGAATAGCATTCGTATCGGGAATAAGGTGAATATACAGGACGGGGCAGTTATTCATTGCACCTTCAAAAAAACCCAGGCGATCATAGGCAATAACGTATCAATCGGGCACAACGCTATTGTACATGGTTGTATTGTGGCAGATAATGTACTGATTGGTATGGGAGCCATCGTAATGGACAATGCCCAGATCGGCAGCAATTCTATCATTGCAGCCGGCGCAGTGGTGCTGGAAGGCACGATTGTTGAACCAGGAAGCATATACGCCGGCGTACCGGCAAAAAAAATTAAAGATATTTCAGAAGCTCATATCAGTGGCGAAATCAACAGGATAGCTGAAAATTACCTTCGCTATTCAGACTGGTTCCGTGACCAGGTGAACAGTGAGCACTTGTAACTTCCAATTAATATTTATAGTTTTATCTGTCGCTTAACCTGAAAAGACAATTTATGAAAACAACCGGTCTTGCCCTATTTTCTATCGTTTTTGCAGGTGTGCTGATATTCGGGTCTTCGTGCAGTCCGAAATATGGTTGTCCGAGTGGCGCCGTTGGTGCAGAAAGACTATTAAGCGGCGAAAAGGTTAAGAAGCAAAAAAAGTTCAAATCTTAAATCATCAACTCCCCCTCCCCCAAGAAATCAGACCCCTTAATAATCACCCTAAATCCTACCATTATGAGCCTAACCCTCCGTACCGATTTTGGTTGCACGGAAGCCATTATCGATGATGATTGCGGCCTTAAACGATTTTACGAAGTTGCCAACATTCTTTCTGATGATCTTGAGATCAAATTTCAAAACAAAGAAGACGACTTCGACACCCTGACCTGGGACTTTCATTTTAAAGGATCAATCCTTACACTACATTACAACATTTACACTGGTATCTCTCTTTATCCACGCAAATTCCGCGAGGCACCCCGAAGGGAAAATGACGCTGTAATAGAAGTTGCAAATTTCCTGGAGAATAAATTGATGGTACATTCGCTACGCCGTTATGCTTCCTAAAGGATAGCTACACTGTTACGCTTTCTAAAGGATAACGGATCAGTTAAAAGGATCAAAAATGATGAGTCAGCAATGAAGCATCAGCTAACTAGTAACCTTTGTCATCAATAGATTCGAGAATATTATAATAGCTTACGTATCTTTCTTCAGAAATACGGCCCTCTTCCAGGGCCTTTTTTATTGCACATCCCGGCTCATCAGTATGAAGACAATTATTAAACTGGCAGTCGCCAATCAGCACACGCATCTCCGGGTAGTAGTGAGATAATTCCTGTTTGGAAATATCCACCAGGCCAAATTCACGTAAGCCCGGAGTATCTATGATCTGGCCACCTACCGGTATATCAAACATCTCGGCAAATGTGGTTGTATGCATACCCTTTCCGCTCCATTCACTGACATCCTGTGTTTTTAGGCCTAGTTCCGGAAAAATGGTATTGATGAAGGAAGACTTACCGACACCCGAGTGACCACTCATCAATGTAACCTTTCCTGCTAGTGCCTCACGGGCCTCATCGGTACCGGTTTTGTTTGCGATTGACATCAGGATCACCTTATATCCTACTGATTCATAAATGGATTGAAGTGTTTCAAACTTCTCCATCTCTTTTTTCCGGTAAAGATCGGCCTTGTTGAAAATGATGATAGCAGGCACATGATAAGCTTCACAGGTAACCAGGAAACGATCGATGAATCCCTGTGATGTTTTTGGATCTTTTAATGTGGCGAAAAGAATAGACTGATCAAGATTGGCAGCAACTATATGATGCTGATGCTTATTATGAGGCGACTGGCGGTTGATATAATTTTTTCGTGGAAGTATCTCCGTGATAGTAACCGAATGTTCCAACTCATTTTCCATCTCCATGGTTACCTTATCACCCACAGCAATCGGATTGGTAGAAGTAATACCATCAAGCTTGAAAATTCCCTTCATCCTGGCATTAAATATTTTCCCGTCTGCGGTCTTCGTCACATACCAGCTCCCGGTTGATTTGTATATCGTTGCTTTCATCCCTTCATTTTTATCCCGCTATGGAAATTTCTTTAATACAGTAAAGCGCAGGAGGAGTTCCAGCATCAGCAAAATTATGGCAGCCAACGCAAACGGATGAAACCGTTCAGTATATCTCCTTAAAGCAGTGATCTCCACTTTCGATTTTTCCAGCTTATCTATCTCCTGGTAAATGCTGCGCAGGCTTGAATTGTCACGCGCCCTGAAGTACAAGCCACCAGTTTGCTCAGCAATATCTCTTAACAAAGGTTCATTGATTGTCACTTTTTGACGCTGCACTACTACGGTACCTCCGCTGCCCTGAACAGGTGTCTGAGCATAACCATCACCACCCACACCCACAGTATAAATTTTGATACCATATGATTTTGCTATTTCCCTTGCAGCTGTTGGATCTATTAATCCGCCCTGGTTGTCACCATCTGTGAGCAGGATTATGATCTTTGATTTATTTGCACTGCCTTTCAACCTTTCAACACTTGTTGTTATTCCATCTCCTATAGCGGTACCATCTGCCAGTATACTGCTTTGAGCACTGAAGATCTGATTTTTCAGGATTGCCTTGTCCGTAGTCAGGGGGGAGACAGTAAAACTCTCACCTGCAAAGATCACCAGCCCGATCCGATCGGTAGATCTGTTTTCTACAAACTCGGCAGCAACCTGTTTTGAAGCTTCGAGCCTGTTAGGTGAAAAATCCTGTGCCAGCATCGAACCACTCACATCCATGCATAATACGATGTCGATGCCCTCGCCACTTTTTAATTCCTCATCATTACGTGTTTGGGGTCTTGCCAACGCCGTGACGATGCAAATCATAGCAAGCATCCTTAAAACGAATGGCGCATGACGAAATAGATTTTTCCACGACCGGTTATTCCGGAACGATTGTAATGATGAAACCTTAAGCTTTCCCTGCAACTCACTTGTTTTGGCTATGTACCAGTAGATCATCAATGGCAATAACAGCAACAACCCAAATAAATAGGAATAAGCAAAATCAATATTTGTAAACCAATCGTATACCAAAGTCTTGTTTATTATTACCGAAAGTTATGTTCAGCCCTGATTAAATTCATGTTCCCCGTGATTGTTATTAAGAAAATCTTTTAAGCAACCGGGGCAAATCATCATATTTAAGCAGTCGCTTTCGATTTAGTTGTTTCTTTTGAATCATTTTTTGTTTCACTTAAATTGTTAAGTGATTTGATCGAGGTTTTAATTACTTCCCAGTTTTGATCATTATCAGACTGTTCCGGCTGATACCTGGCAAACTTCACAAAATCACTCATCCTCAAAGTTTGGGCAAGCCGCGTGAAGCCGTCTTTACTCATACCAGATTGTCTTAACTGGAGGATCAATTCATCATTGGTTTTTTCCAGCGAAGTTATACCCATGGTACGGTTAACATAAACACGAAAGATATCATTGAGTTCGGTGTAATAATTTTTTGCAGCAGCTGGCTGACTTAAATCCATCGTTTTGAGGTTTGCCAATGCTTCCATTGCCTGCTCATACGGTGGTAACATGGGTATCTTCGCAGCTGTTCCCGGTATCACCTTCTTTTTCTTACGCATCAGCCAGACGATTAAAGCAATGGCTATTAATGTAACAGCACCGATAATCCAGGGAATATATTCTGTCGTGTTGTCGTCAACTTCTTCTATCGCTTTGATGTCTTTATATTCCGCTGCCGGATCAAAGTTTTTATAAGCAACATCTATCAGGATACTGTCTGTAAGATAGATTCTCTCACCAACCTGCATTTCCAATGGAGGCAGTACAACAATACCGGAGTCAAAACTGGTAATCACAACTGTCTGCTCCAGTTTTTTGTTGTCAACATTTTCAATTGTATCAAGCTTGCCCTTGCTGATAAATTCAAAACGTGGAATAGTGTCAAGGGCAAACCAGGTTACAGATTCCCCGAGCGGTGTATAGGCCTGGAGGGTTAATGTTATTGGCTCGCCAATCAGGATCTTATCGCGGTCAACCGAAGCCTTAACACTCACCTGGCTATTGGCGGAGAACGCTATGGTGAGCAATAAAAAAACTGCAACTATATGTTTTAAGAAAAAATTCATGTACTACTTGTTCCTGCCTATAAAAAACTTCTTTAACACTTTCACATAATCTTCATCCGTAGCTATATGCAACAAATCCGATCCCGATTTCAGAAAAACCGTTTTGCAGTATTCGGTATGCTGAAAAAAGGCTGATTGATACTGTTCACGCACCGAGACATCGCTGGTATCAACAAATGCAATTTTACCAGTTTCAGCATCTTCCACTTCCACCATTCCTATATCCGGAAGGCGCATTTCCATTTTGTCATAAACCTTTATACCGACAATATCATGTTTCTTACCTGCAACCTTCAGTGCGTCCTCGAAACTGTTGTCCAGGAAATCACTCAGGATAAATGTGATAGATCGTTCACGGGTTGAGTTATTAAAACGTCGCAAAGCTTCACCGAGGCTCGTACCTTTTCGTTTGGGCGTAGACGTAAGCATCGACCTTACCATATACAAAACATGGTCCCGGCCTTTTTTGGGTGGAATAAACAATTCAACCTTGTCCGTGAAAAGTATAACTCCTACCTTATCATTGTTACTGATCGCTGAAAAAGCCAGCACCGCACCAATCTCAGTAACCAGATCTTTTTTTCTGGCATGGGTTGTTCCAAACATTGAGCTGGCACTGACATCAACCAGTAACATGACCGTCAACTCTCTTTCCTCTTCAAATACTTTACTGAACGGATGGTTGAACCTCGCCGAAACGTTCCAATCAATAAACCTGATATCATCGCCATGATTGTATTCTCGCACCTCCTTAAATAACATACCCCTGCCCTTGAAAGCACTATGATACTCACCCGTAAAAATGTGACGGGTCAGCTTCTTGCTTTTTATCTCAAGCTCACGAACTTTTTTTATTATTTCGGCGGTAGTCAGCATATTGATTGCATCCCGTTTCTATTTTCAATCGATTTTGTATTATGGAACTTGTATCACTTTTAAAATTTCCTCAATAACGTTTTCAACACTCACATTTTCAGCCTCCGCTTCATAGGTGAGTCCGAGGCGATGGCGAAGCACTTCCTTAGATATACTTCTTACATCTTCCGGGATAACAAATCCTCTCTTATTCAAAAAAGCCTGTGCTTTAGCAGCCAAAGCAAGATTTATACTTGCCCGTGGTGAGCCACCATAACTGATCAAAGGCTTTAGTTTTTCAAGCTTATATTTTTCAGGATACCTGGTTGCGAATACGATATCGAGTATATAATTTTCAACCTTTTCATCCATATAGACAGCTCTCACCAGTTCTTTCGCCTGATTAATCTCCTGTATGGAAACAACCTGGCCAACCTCAGGACCTTTGAGCCCTTGTACGTTCTGGCGAATGATCATTTGCTCTTCCTTTTTTGTGGGATAGTCTACTATCACTTTCATGATAAATCTGTCCTGTTGTGCTTCAGGCAATGGATAAGTTCCTTCCTGTTCCAGGGGATTCTGTGTAGCGAGCACCAGGAATGGTTCATCAAGTTTGTAAGTCTTGTCGCCAATGGTTACCTGCCTTTCCTGCATTGCTTCCAGTAAAGCGCTCTGAACTTTGGCTGGCGCACGGTTTATTTCATCTGCAAGGATAAAGTTGGCGAAAATCGGCCCCTGCCTTACGATGAATTCGTTTTTAGACTGGTTGTAGATCATTGTTCCGATCACATCCGCCGGTAAAAGGTCGGGAGTAAACTGGATCCTGCTGAATTTGGCGTGGATTGCCTGTGCCAGGGATTTTATTGCCAGCGTTTTGGCCAGCCCGGGAACACCTTCCAGCAATACGTGGCCATTGCTCAGCAGGCCGATAAGTAAACGGTCAAGCATTCCATGCTGTCCCACTATCACCCTGCCCACCTCGTCGCGGAGACGGTCTATGAAAACACTCTGATATTGAATTTTGTCATTTAACTGACGGATATCATCGGCTGTAAGAACCATACTTGGAATTTATGAGTATTTATAATTTCGCCTTTAGATCGGAAAACTTGTAAGGACGCAAAATACAAACAAAGCCAATGCCAATGACTGTTTGCGTAGATAAAAGGCTCATAAAAAGCGGTTTGAGTGCAAATCAACTTGTATCTTGCCATTTTAATGAGCCGGCGAACACAATAAAAGAGTGTTCTGGCAGTTAAAAAGGATCGAATCCCCTTATAATAAATAACTGTTTATGAAAAATAGGTTTCCCCAGTCGATATTAATGCTCTTAATCGGTAGCATGTGTTTAACGGCCTGTGACAAGGACGATGACAAAGACAAAGAAAAAACCAATACTGAAAAAATTACCCTGGCTGCCTGGAAATATGATAAGGCTTCCCTGGACGTTAATAAGGATGGTACAGGCGACATCCCGGTTCCCGATTCTGAACTTGAAGCTTGTGAAAGAGACAACCTGATCACTTTCAAAGCTGACAATACAGGCACTATTGATGAGGGTCCTGCTAAGTGTGACCCATCAGATCCTCAATCCATTGGATTTACCTGGACTTTCAAAAATAATGAGACGGTGATTAATTTTCCAACGGCTATCGTAGCAGGAGTTGATGGGGACGTTACGATAGTGTCCTTGTCTGAAACTTCCATGGTTCTGAAGGGAGAAATAGATGGCGTTCCTCCTATTATTTCCCCGACAGGTACAGCAAATATTATTCTGACGCTAAAGCACTAAGCTAAAAGTATCATGGCTTTCGGAAATGTTATCATAGGATTAAAAACATTTCTTTAACGTACTGATAATTTCTTAAGGCATTTTCTTACAATTGAAAGTCTCAAATTCAACCAGAACCTTAAGGTCCAATTGAATTTGAGACTATTAAATTTAAGATCCGGCAGGTATTATCAAGACAAATATTTTCCAACAATTGGCATCCGCCGCCCCACGCCAAAAGCTTTGCAACTTACCCGGATGATAGGACAGAACTGATTCCTTTTGTACTCATTTGTGTTGACAAGCTTCAGTGTTTTGTTCACTACAGCCTCATCGATATCCATTCCAATTATATCCTTTGGTCCCTGTCTTTTTTCTATATACTGGTATAAAATCTTATCAAGGATTGAATAATCAGGCAGGCTGTCACTGTCCCTCTGATTTGGTCTTAATTCTGCAGATGGTGCCTTTTCAATAATATTAGCGGGGATGATCTCTTTGTTTTTATTAATGTACCGGGCAAGTGCATAGACCTGGGTTTTATAAACATCACCCAACACACTGAGTCCGCCGGCCATATCGCCATATAAGGTGCCATACCCTGTTGCGAGTTCACTTTTATTTGAAGTGTTTAAAAGTATATAACCAAACTTATTAGCTATCGCCATTAGGATGTTTCCACGGGTGCGGCTTTGCAGGTTTTCTTCAGCAACACTAAAAGGAAGATCTTTAAAGGCCGGTTTCAATGCAGTCATCAGGCTTTCATAAACATTTTTTATCTCAATGATTTCATAGGGATTATTTAAACGCTGGCTAAGCAATTCTGCATCGGTAACCGAATGTGATGTTGAATACTGAGAGGGCAACAAAACTGCACGTACGTTTTCATGACCTATGGCCTCAACAGCCAGCGCAAGTGTGACGGCGCTGTCAATACCACCGGAAGAACCCAATATTGCTTTTGTAAAACCAAGCTTGCTGAAATAATCGCGAATGCCGAGTATAAGCGCCTGGTGGATCTCACCTATATTTTTTTCAGCAATCATATACTCCATGATCCGAGCCGGATCATTCATTTTAAACACACGCATTTCTTTGTCAAACTGGCGGTCAGGGTTAAGCGGACCGCTGGTACTTCCGCTGTCCCTTGCAAAATCTTCAGAGTCGTATACAAAATAATCCTCCTTAAAATAGGCAAGTTCCTTTACAATTCTGCCCTGGGCATTCATCACCAGGCTGCCGCCATCAAAAACAATTTCTGTTTGTGAACCGACTGCATTGCAGTAGAATATTGGTAGCTTATATTTTAATACATTCGCCCGGATAACTTCTTTACGGTCATCATCATGATCATAATCGAATGGTGATGCAGAAATATTCAGCATAAGATCCGGGGACTGTTCCATCAATATATCCATCGGGCAGATCCTGTATAAAGGATTATCACCCAGGTTCCAGATATCTTCGCAGATTGTAAGTGCTATTTTTTTCCCTTTGAATGGGATTACATTCCATTGATAAGCTGGCTCGAAATAACGGTTTTCGTCAAAGACATCATAAGTAGGCAATAAGGTCTTTTGGGTTGTGGCCAACACCTCTTTCTCATACAGGAACCAGGCAGCATTGAACAGGCTCTTGCCTTCGCTGATGGTATTTCGTTGCGGTGCACCAACTATCACAGCAATCGTGTCTGCATGCTGTTTGATTTCATTGATTGCCTGGTCACATTTATTAATAAAGTCTTCAAATTCAAGGAAGTCACGTGGTGGATAACCACAAATCGACAGTTCCGTAAACACGATGATATCAGCACCATCATTTTTTGCTTTTTTTATAGCCTCGATTGCCTTTCTTGTATTCTCTTCAAAATTTCCAATATGATAATTTTGCTGCGCTAATGCTATCTTCATAGTTCAAAATTAAGTCAAAATCTAAACGAAGGATCTTAAAAAAATATGCCATCGGCTAAAACAATTCAACCTATGCGAAACACCAGAAACCGGCCACAACTTTCCCATCCGATAAAATTTCGCAATCTACGTCATCTCGTAATTACTATCATATTTGCCATTTGCCTGGCTTCATGCAAAGATTCTGATGAGCCCGATGTTTCAGACATTAAAGTGAATCTTGAAATGCAGCGTTTTGAGCAGGATTTTTTTGCAATTGATACCAATGATCTGAATGGCAGCCTCGCTAAACTCCAGGAAAAATATCCCGTGTTCCTCGGAGATTTTATTCAAAAAGTTCTTGGTCTTCCACCTTTGTCTGCCGGCTTACCGGAAACAAGGACCCTCATCACGAAATTTCTTTCAGATTACCGGCCGATCAAAGATTCAACCGACCAGGTATTTAAAAACATTGATAAGTCAAAAGAAGCAATTACTGAAGGCTTGAAATATGTAAAGCGCTATTTTCCTGCCTATAAAACTCCTGGTAAACTAATCACTTTTATCGGGCCTATGGATGCTTATTTCGAAGCTTCCACCGCTGGTTACGGAGATGCCTTAACTACAGACGCATTAATCATTGGCTTGCAACTGCATCTCGGCAGCAACTTTTCGCTTTACAGGTCTGAAATGGGACAAGCATTATTCCCGGCTTATATCTCGAGAAAGTTTTCACCGGAATACATCCCGGTAAATGCTTTGAAGAATATAGTAGATGATCTCTATCCCGAAAATACAGTAGGTAAATCGCTTGTAGAAAAGATGGTGGAGAAAGGTAAGCGCCTGTACCTGTTAGACAAATTCCTGCCTCATACTGCAGACACATTGAAAATCGGTTATACCGAAAAGCAACTAAAAGGATCATATGACAATGAAGGATTAATCTGGAACTTCATACTTACCAATAGTCTTGCATACAATACCGACCCTTCGATCATCAAAGGTTATATCGGGGAAGCGCCGAATACAGCAGAACTTGGTGAAGGATCACCTGGTTATATCGGGCTTTTTATTGGCCGCCAGATAGTAAGAAAGTATATGGAAAAGAATCCTAAGACAACCTTAACTGAACTAATGAAACTGGACCCGAAAAAACTATTTGAACTGAGTAAATACCGGCCGGGATAAAATAAATTTAAAACTGTGCTGCAAGCGTTGCCTGAACCGGCTTTTTGCCTAACTGGCGCATAAAGCGAAAGTGGGAAGCAACAGCTCCTGACATGGTTGGAAACTCGACATAGTTGATACCGTGTTTCTCACAGCTATCCCGCACAATCTTACTCAGCGCAGGATAATGTACGTGGCTTACGCGCGGAAACAGATGATGTTCAATTTGAAAATTCAACCCACCGACGAACCATGAAATGATTTTATTGGAAGGAGCGAAATTCGCAGTTGTTCTTACCTGGTGAATAGCCCATTCATTCTCTACAATTTTATCATCAATACCGGCTGCTTCAAACTCCGTATGTTCAACAACGTGAGCGAGCTGAAATACTATTGCAAGTGTAAATCCAAGCACTACATGCATGCATGCAAAACCGATAGCCCATGGGCCCCAGCCAACCGCAAGTACTGGGATTACAATATAAAACAGTATGTACATGACCTTACTGAACCAGAATGTGAAATGGTCCTGGAAGGTCATCTTTTGTAATTGAGTAGTATATACTTTACCGGATAAGTATTTATTCAGATCCATCATAAAGACCCAGGCGAAAGATGAGATGGCGTAAACCAAAACGACATAGATATGCTGGAACCGGTGAGCAGGCACCCATTTCTGTGTTGAACATTGGCGCATAAGCGGGCTCTTCGCAATATCATCATCAATACCATCAACGTTGGTATAAGTATGATGAATGATATTGTGTTTGAATTTCCAGATGAATGCGTTACCACCCAGCGCATTTAATGTAAGTCCGAGTGTATCATTAACCCATTTCTTGCTTGAATAGCTACCATGACATGCATCATGCATAATATTAAAACCTATGCTTGCCAGGATAAACCCGAGAAGGCATGATAAGGTAATAGCAAGAAAAGCCGGCATGGTTACCGTCAATAAAAGTATGTAGATAGTGATTGCCGCAGGTATTAGCGTTGCAGCTTTTATATACAAACTGAAGTTTCCTGTTTTCTGAATATTGTTTTCTGTAAAGTAGTTATCGACTGAACGTTTAAGCTCGTTAAAGAAAACTTTGTTTTTGTTGTTGAAGCTGAACTTTGACATTGGATGATATGAATGTTTCGATATAGCAAAATATGTAATAGCCTACCGTGAATATACGAAGATAACGAATTAGTATAACCGTTGGTGTAGAAGCAGTGTAAATTAACGTTTTACAATCTTTTCGCGAAGAAGTCCGCGTGTTTCATGTAGCTCAGAAATATCCTTAAATGAATCCTTTGGAACCAGGAAAAAAGACCTTGAATCAAAGTATAAATGAAAGAAATAAGGAGTCTCCACAAAATGACTGAATTTAGTCCATCCCCAATCCTGTATACCCCTTTCAGTTTCCAGGCGAACACCCTGTGGTTCAAAATGCATGATAAACTGGTCCCGGAAAGTTGCGGAGTTCCTGTATATACTTGCAGGCAATATTCTCCAGATAACGAGCATTAAAACAAACCATAACACCGAAAAGATCAGAAAAGAGACTGCCTGGATCATTTTGAAGTAAAAAAGTATTGCAGAAGCGATCGCAAACACATTAATAAAAATCAACAGGAGTTTTATTTCTTTCCGGTTGATAAAATGATAACGAAGTCCCTGTAATACCTGTTTTTTCTCATACCCGAATTGTACAGTCATTTTAGCTTTGATGTTATGGTTGAATGTTCAAAATACCAATAATTCGGGCAAATATGTGTGCGACAGTGTCAAAGAATAAAAAATCCTGTAAAACACAGGCTTATTCCAGCCGATCAGATTTTTTCGTTTTTTACAGCGGGTTATTCAATGCACCTTTGGACCGGATTTTATGAATAATTATATTAATTTGTTTGAACATCCTGGCACCATAACAAGGCAACGAAAAACGGCACCTGCCTGGATTATTTTCTTTCTTCTTTTTGTTTCATGTGCAACAGGAGAAAAGAAAGCCACGGTCAAAGCATTTTATTACTGGAAGTCTTATCTGGAACTATCGTCGCCGGAAAAAAATGCAATTTCAACATTGGGCATCCGCAAAATGTATATTAAATTTTTTGATGTTGTCTGGAACGAGGGCTCTCATTCACCCTTCCCGGTTGCTAAACTAACAATAGATGAGTCGATTCCGGCTTACCTTTCAAATGAATCCATTGAAATCATTCCAACTGTATTCATTACCAATGAATGCCTGTCGCGGGTGGATAGCGACAAAATTCCGGATCTGGCTTCCCAGGTGAACAACCTGGTTAATTCAATGCTTCGAACCAATGGTTTTATAAGCAACAAGATCCGCGAGTTGCAATTTGATTGCGACTGGACCGCTTCGACCAGTGATAATTATTTCACGTTTCTGAATTCAATAAAAAAACTGCGTGCATCTCAAAAAACCCGGCTTTCCGCGACGATCAGGTTGTATCAATGTAAGTATCTGAAAAGAACCGGGGTGCCACCGGTTGACCGGGGCCTCCTGATGTGTTACAACATGGGGAATCTGCGTGATCCATCCCACAAAAAAAATTCTATCCTGGATCTTAATGATCTGGAACAATACACAGCCGGGCTCGAAAATTATCCCCTCCCTCTTGACCTGGCCTTTCCGCTTTTCGACTGGAAGGTGTTATTCCGGGCCAATACTTATGCTGGACTTGTTCAGCGTCTGCCGCAACATCAACTTGAAGATTCCCGGGTTTCCGTACGGGAAGACAATGTTTTCAGGCTGCTGAGGGATACGATAATCGGGGGTTATTCATTCAGGAAAGGTGATCTGCTGAGGGATGAACAAAGCAATCCCGGCGATATTATCAGCGCAGGAAAAATTTTGAGCAGGAAACTAAAAAATAAAGAAATTACAATAAGTCTTTATCACCTCGATTCAGCCACGATCGGAAAATATACTATGCATGAACTGGAAAATATATTTAGTAGCGTTCATTAACATTATAGCCGTTTGCCTGCCTTATAATATAATCGGCTGTGCATCAGACGGTGTAGATCCGCACGATTATTTTGTTTCGTTTTTTGATAAAAATCTTTCCACTGAATCCACACTGAAACCTTTCTATTACACAAGCTACCAGTTTCTGTATGACCCTGAAGAAATCGTTGATGTGTCCAGACTAACATCAGCCGAATGGGTCGGTTATAGCGGGAAAGCAATATCAACAGATGATGCCTATGATTTTGTTTGTCGCATAAATGTTCAGCTTCTTTCCGCAATATACCAGCACATAGAAAAAAAAGTACCACTGGCTATTCCTGATTCAATTCTTAATAATGGACTCGCTAAATACTTCATTGAAACCGATGATCGGGAAGCACTTGGTTACCTGATGTTTGCGCGCAAACTCGAACCCCATGTCACCGGTAGCTGGAGTGGCTGGGAACCACTCGAAAGAGACAGCCTGGCTATGTCGAAACTGATTCGAAACGGTGAACAGCTTTTTGCGGTGGCAAAAAACGATTTTATAAGACTGAGATATGCTTATCAGTTAATAAGACTTGCTCATTATAGTAGACGATACAAGGATTGTATAAATTGGTATGATCAATATATCAAACCGATGACGTCAAAAGGGGTAGTACCTGAACTTTCGGTTTCACTAAAAGCCGGCGCCCTGTTACGTTTAGGGAAAAAGAACGAAGCCGCATATGAATTCAGTAAACTTTTCAGCCGGAACAGATTTAACAGGATATCCAATTACATGAGTTTTGACTGGAGCGTGAAAAGATTTGATGCAAATAATCGCCTTGCCTGCCTGCAGCTTTGTAAGAACGACGGGGAAAAGGCGGACCTGCTTGGTCTGTTTGCTTTAGGCAGTAATGAAGATGAACTTAAGACACTAGAACAGATTTTTAAACTCTCACCTGATTCAAGGTTGCTTGAGCTCTTAATTATACGTGAGATACATAAACTGGAAGAAAATTATTTTACTCCTGGCCTTGCATTTTCTTCCGGGAAGGAATTATCAGTAATCGGATACGAAGAAAAATCTGAAAAAGACAGTTCGTATATAATAGCCATGCAGGAAATAACAGGCTTCATTAATCTTTGCAAAAGAATTGCTGCCGATACAAAACCCCGGAACAGCAATGTTTATTCCCTTGCTGCCGCCCACGCGGCGATGATAGGCCATGACATTAACGGTGCTTCACTTATTCTTAAGGGTATAAAACAACAGGAATTAACCGGCGCTCTTAAAGATCAATGGAACATGACTAATATACTTGTTACCATCAATGCCAAAGATTCCATGAGCCCTGCTTTTGAAGACCAGTTAATGACTTCTGTAAAATGGCTGGAGTCGAAAGCCCGGAACAATAAAGAATATCAGAAGTTCTACAGGAGATTATTCGCAGATGTACTTGCCCCCAAATACCAGCAAATGAAAGGTCCGGACCAGGTAAAATACCTGCTTTGCGAAGGGGTGGGAGACCACATCTCAAAATCTTCCGAAGGAGCTGGCTGGGGTTATCCCTCAGCTTTGTCTCATCTTCGAAACCAGGTTGATGCACCCCGGATTGAACAACTAATTCAACTCATGGAAAGCAAAAAACAATCGGCCTTCAACAAATTCCTTGTAGCTAACAGTGATTTTACAAGGGATGATCTTAATGATATTGCCGGCACTACCTGGTTGCGTAAGTTTAATTTTACTGCCGCAGAAAAATGGTTCAGCAAAGTCCCGGCTGATTATTATCAAAAGGAACCTTTTAAAACTTATCTCAGAGCTAACCCCTTTGCGGACCTGATCCTGGATACTCATGCACCAACAGCACAGGATACAGTTGTCTATACAAAACTTTCATTCACCAGGAAGATGATTGCATTGGAAAAACAATTGACCACTGGTACAGGCGATCAAAAAGCCCGCGCTTATTATGAGCTGGCAAAAGGTTGCTATCATACGAGTTATTGGGGTAACAGCTGGTTGATGGTTGCCTATGAATGGTCAAGCTACTATGATCTGTCATCCAAAACGGAAAATGAAAATGTAGAATACTGGTACGTCAATCGTGCAAAAGATTATTATCTAAAAGCCTATAATGGATTTACTGATCGTAATATGAAAGCCAAAGCGCTTTTTATGGCAGCTAAATGTGATCAGAAACAAGAGGCCGATCTACCCAACTTTTTTTCCTACGGCGACATGAAGGAATATAACGCCGCCATAAGCAAATGGGTCAGTGCATTTGATAAGAAAAATAAATATTTCTCAACCCTTGGGAAAGACTACAACAATACAGCCTTTTATAAAGAGGCTTTAAGATCTTGTAGTTTCCTAAAAGATTTCATAATAAAGGGGAATCAAAAATAAGATCAGCAAAAATAAAGGGGGATCAAAAAGAACGTGGTGAATATAACAGCTGAGTGATGAGAGTAGCAGCCAGCATTATCTGACCCATTTCCCACATTTTGCTTTTCCATTGGCGGCTTGCATCGGCGAAATATACCGGCTACAGGAAGTAAAAGCTATTGAAAGGACTACAATAATCAGAACAAGTTTAGATTTCATATCAGGGTTGTTTGTGGGTACTGGATCGGGTTGTTTGTTTCTACGGGTGTTAAAAAATGATCGGATATTTTCTATTGAGAAAAGCATGCCAGTTTTGAAAATCTCGTACTCTTTCTGCCATTATGCGCATATTTACATTTCACTTCGTATTTATACTAATAGAAAACTACTGTTATATAAATTTATCTTCACGCATCACCCCATCCAATTGTGCTTTTCGGCAATGATGAAATAAACGGACGGCTCCTGATGAAATTGTGTCAGCAAATCAAAAAGAAAAGTGAATGTTTTCAGTAAAAAAAATCCGCCCAATAATATGAGCGGACTTTACTAATAACCATAACCGTCCAGATTATACGTTAAATGTATTTATATGATCAGCTGCATCCCATACTGTTGCCACAGTTTAGGCATTTGTAACAGGTGCCGCTTCTTATTGTAATATGTCCACAGGTATTACAGGCCGGTGCATCACTTTGCATACTCCTGGCTGCAGCATTTACAGCGTTCATACTGCCCGAACCGTCCATTCTTGATGCATTCACCGAAGGCCTTGAAGTTGTTGGCTTTGATTTATTTTCAGCCGCTGCCGGTATCATAGACTTCAAAATCCTCACATCACTTAATGGCGGTGTTTTTTTATCTCCCCCGGTAGCCGGGTTGTTTTCATTTACGGGTTGATTGTCATCCCAGTGTTCTTCCCCGGTGTTCGCTATCTCCGGCTTGTCGAGCACATGCACAAGATCTGTCCTGCCAAGATATTCATAGGCCAGTGCCCTGAAAATGAAATCCACTATAGAAGTTGTGCTTTTAATATTCGGGTGATCCACCATTCCCGATGGTTCAAAACGGGTAAACACAAATTTCTCAACAAACTCCTCCATAGGTACCCCGTATTGAAGGCCGATTGAAATTGAGATCGCAAAACAGTTGAGCATACTTCGCATGGTTGCTCCTTCCTTTGCCATATCAATAAAGATCTCACCCACGGTTCCGTCGTTATATTCTCCTGTACGAAGGAATATTGCCTGGCCATTGATTTTGGCCTTCTGAGTGAACCCGCGCCTTTTTGCTGGCAGGGTGCGCCTTTCAACGATCCTCGCCAGTTCGCGTTTCAGTTTGGTATCAGGTGAAGATTGCACTCTCTTGGTCACTTCCTCGAGCAGTTCGCTGACTGAAAGCTTACTCATATCAACGATATTGCTTTCAACAGGTAATTTTTCTTCAGCAACCGTTTCATCAGACTTTTTCTTTTTGTCTGATTTATTACTCAGTGGTTGTGACATTTTAGAACCATCACGATAAAGCGCACACGCTTTCAAACCCAGCTGCCAGCTTAGCAAATATGAATCGGCTATCTCTTCTACATTCGCCTCATTTGGCAGGTTAATGGTTTTGGAAATTGCGCCGCTGATAAAAGGTTGGGCTGCAGCCATCATCCGGATATGACCATGTGCATGGATAAATCGCTCGCCTTTTTTTCCGCATTTATTGGCGCAATCAAATACTGTAAGATGTTCGTCTTTTAAAAGGGGGGCACCTTCAACTGTCATGGTTCCGCAAACAAAATCATTGGCCGCTTCCATTTGCTCTTCGGTGAAACCGAGTGCATCAAGCAGGCTCCATTCGAAATTGAAATACTGCTCCGGTTTGAATCCAAGACGTTGCAGACACTCTTCACCCAGGTTATATACATTGAACACGAAGCCAATTTCAAATGCTGTATTAACAGCATTGTCAAGCTTTTTTATTTCCTCAGCTATAAAACCTTTTTCACTTAAAGTCTGATGGTTTATATATGGTGCTCCCTGGAAAGTTCCCGTACCAACTGCATACTTGATAATGGCATCGGATTCCTTCGAACTATATCCCAGGTTTTTCAGTGCGGATGGAACCGATTGATTGATGATCTTGAAGTATCCACCACCTGAAAGCTTTTTAAATTTAACGAGTGCAAAGTCAGGCTCCACTCCGGTAGTGTCACAGTCCATTACCAGCCCGATTGTACCTGTAGGTGCAATAACCGTTGTTTGCGCATTGCGGTATCCGTGTTTTTCGCCAAGTTGTACGGCTTCATCCCAGGCTTTGGTCGCCGCTTTCAGCAAATAGTCGGGGCAATACCTGGCTTTTATTCCCTGTGGTTTAACACTTAAGTTTTCATATTCATCTGCATCATAAGCTGCAAGCCTGTGATTGCGCATAACACGCATCATATGCTTTTTGTTTGCTTCATAACCCGGAAAAGGTCCAAGGATAGAAGCAAGCTCTGCAGATGTCTTGTAAGAGATTCCTGTCATGATTGCTGAAATAGCCCCGGCAATTCCCCTTGCTTCTTCACTGTCATAAGCTATACCCATAACCATCAGCATAGAACCGAGGTTTGCATAACCCAATCCAAGTGTCCGATAATCATAACTCAGTTGTGCCACCTCTTTAGAAGGAAACTGTGCCATCAAAACAGAAATTTCGAGAACAGTTGTCCATAACCGGCAGGTATAAGCGAAACCATCAACATCAAAGTTGTTGGTTGATTCATCGTAAAAACGCCTGAGGTTTACAGAAGCGAGGTTACATGCGGTATTATCAAGGAACATGTATTCACTGCAGGGATTCGATGCACGGATCTCTCCACCTTCAGGGCAGGTATGCCATTCATTGATCGTTGTATTGTATTGTGTACCGGGATCCGCACAACGCCAGGCTGCATAGGAAATCTTGTTCCATACTTCTCTGGCAGGCACTTTCTTCATTATCCGGCCATCGCTTCTTGCCTTTAGTTCCCAGTCTTCATTTTTTTCAAGCTTCTCAAAAAATTCATTGGGAATTCTGACAGAGTTATTTGAGTTCTGACCGGAAACAGTTTTGTATGCGTCACCTTCGTAATCGCTTGAATAACCTGCAGCAATAAGCGCTGCTACCTTCTGTTCTTCTTCGACCTTCCAATTTATAAAATCCAGTATTTCCGGATGGTCAAGATCAAGACAAACCATTTTTGCTGCACGCCTGGTAGTTCCACCACTTTTAATGGCACCTGCCGCACGATCACCGATCTTCAAAAAACTCATCAGACCGCTGGAAGTTCCGCCACCACTAAGTTTTTCATTCTCACCACGTATGTTGGAATAATTCGTACCCACTCCTGAGCCATATTTGAATATCCTTGCTTCACGAACCCAAAGGTCCATGATGCCGCCATCGTTTACCAGGTCATCATCTACGGAAAGAATAAAACATGCATGTGGTTGTGGACGTTCATATGCAGAAGTGGATTTCTTTAATTGTCCATCCAGTTGGTCAACATAATAATGCCCTTGTGGCTTTCCCTTGATACCATAGCTTTCATGCAGCCCTGTGTTAAACCACTGCGGACTGTTAGGAACACAAGCCTGGTTGAGTATGCAATAAACCAGTTCTTCATAAAATATCTGTGCATCCTTCTCGGTTCCAAAATAATTGTAACGTTGTCCCCAAACCTTCCAGCAATTGGCCATACGATGAGCTACCTGTTTGGCAGAGGTTTCCCTTCCCATTGAACCATCAGCCTGGGGTACACCGGCCTTTCTGAAATATTTTTGGGCGAGTATATCTGTTGCAATCTGGCTCCAGGTTTTTGGAACCTCCACATTTGTCATTTCAAAAACAATTTCACCGCTTGGATTCCTGATAACAGATGTCCGATAGTCATATTCAAACTGATCAAACACGCTGGTGCCCTCGATTGTAAAGCGGCGGCTGTATTGCAAGCCTTGTTCAGATTGCTTCTTGTTAGCCATACTAAAAATATTTTTAGATGATAAGTATTCAGGTGAAACAGTTTCTCAGGGAGGGTTAACGAAAATATCTTTCTGGAATCAGAATTCCGTGCTGTAAATATGCACAGGCTGTGGATAAAGGACTGTTAAAATTTTGTATGCAGCCATGGGTTTGATTTATCTCTCAAATGCGTTTTTTTGTCATTTTTTCAGACCCTAAAAATCGCGAAAAACCACTTAGTAAACATACCCGTAAAACGAGTAAACATACCCTTCCTGATTTGTATTTAACGGAAGTGATTGAGGTTTAACTGAATAAACAATAACAACTATATTAAGCTTATGTTATCCCTTTATCGGTTATTTTCGCTTTTTTTAATAGGTTTTATGAGCAGGTTAAGGATTTATCTCATCGTATCTCTGATTGGAAGTTTATTAATGATTGGGAACAGCTGCATTTCACAAACAACCTTTAATGGTTGGTTTGGAGCTTTCAGCACTTTTAAATTTGATAAGAAATTCAGTGTTAACGTGGATGTGCAAGCCCGTAGCACCGATCAGCTGGAACACCTGAATACCTTCATTTTTCGCCCGGGTCTGAACTGGCATTTCAGAAAAAATATGATTGCAACCGTAGGATATGGCTATTTTCATATCCGTCGTATGAATTCCGGAATTTCAGGCTATGCGCCCGAACATCGAATCTGGCAGCAACTCATTATTAACCACAATGCCGGATTTATCCCTATTCAACACCGGTTCAGGCTAGAGCAAAGATTCATTGGCAAAACCACTGTTGAAAACGGGGATTTGAAAGTAAGTGGTAACAGCTTTGCAAACAGGATCAGGTATTTCAACCGGGCAATCATTCCATTTAATGGTTCTAAACCCTTTATACATGGAATATTTGGTGCACTGCAAAATGAGGTGTTCCTGAATATTGGAGACAAATCTGCAGTGAACGGAAAGTTCTTTGACCAGAACCGTGTCTATCTGGCGATTGGATATAGACTGAGTGCAAAATTTGATTTAGAAGCTGGTTATATGAATCAATATGTTTCCGGTTCAAATGATAATCTAAGCAGGGCTCATATCCTCCAGCTTGCTACTTATCTTCGATTGTAGTATATTTCAAGCGATTACGTATGTTATGCAGATGGGCAAAACTTAACATCCTTTGGAAAAGTTTTCGCATTTTTGCAATAAGCACCAACTGAAAGTGAATGAAGCAAGGCATTTATCAATCTTTACTGGATAAAAAATCTAAGGGACAAAAGTCTTTCGCTGTACTTATTGACCCTGATAAGGTTGATGAAGCCCTGATAGAAGAACTGGTCACACTTTCTGTCGAAGCAAAAGTTGATTATTTATTTATTGGAGGCAGCCTGGTGATCAGCAATCAACTGGATGAGGTAGTAAAGCAGGTAAAAAACACTTGTGATATACCCACTATCCTTTTTCCCGGCAGTCCCAGCCAGATCTCCTCATATGCTGATGCATTGTTGTATCTCTCCGTAATTTCCGGCCGGAACCCCGAACTGCTTATTGGCCAGCATGTGATTTCAGCCCCTTTTGTAAGGCAAAGCGGACTTGAGATAATGTCTACCGGTTATATGGTTATTGACGGTGGTGCACCTACTACGGTATCTTATATCAGCAACACCATCCCAATACCGGCAGATAAAAATGAAATAGCCATGTGCACTGCAATGGCTGGTGAGATGCTTGGCATGAAACTCATTTATATGGATGCTGGCAGTGGTGCAAGGCGCCCGATAACCGAAAGTATGATTGCAAAAGTCTCCGGCGTGATTGAGGCTCCCCTTGTTGTAGGTGGAGGAATTACTGATCCTGAAAAAGCTTATCTCAATTGCAGGGCTGGCGCAGATGTTATCGTTATTGGTAATGCTATTGAAAAAGACGCCTCTCTCATTAAAGAAATGAGTGCAGCAATTCATAGTTCTCCGCAAGTGAGATTCGAAAATCTTTAACCTTGAAGGTTCAGGCTTCATCCAGATCTACCCACTCACCATGAGCACAATTACTTGCAACAACAATACGTTATTGATTGTATAGATTTGGAAAATACAAATTACCTATTTAAGATATCTGCATGCGTTTTCTGGTGTTTGTCTGTATAACGGTATTGTGTAGTGGTTGCTTCAGCAGATTTGTAATGACCGAAAAGGAAATCAGGAACCATTACAAAAACAAGGCTGTTAAGCCAACTTATTTTACAATTAAGAACGATTCGGTAAGCCTGTTTTGTGCAACAACTGGCTCTGATACCTTACCTCCGTTATTGCTTGTACATGGAGCTCCTGGTGCCTGGTATGGAAGCCGTAACCTGCTTGACGATACCATCGTTCAAAAACAGTATCATATTATTGCAATGGACAGGCTTGGATATAATAAATCAAGGTTCAAAGGAAAAAGAGGACCCGTAACATCTATTGAAACGCAGGCCGTTGCTATCCACGAAGCTCTCAGACTTAATAAATCTTCCAAAACAGGTGTTGTGATGGGATCTTCATTTGGTGGACCGATAGCAGCTAAGATTGCTATTATGTACCCGGACAGGTTTCACCAGTTGGTAATGCTTGCGCCCGCCATAGATCCGGACAACGAAAAGTATTGGTGGTTCCACCTGTTTATACGGGGCGGACTTGTAAGAGCGCTGATGCCGAAGTTTGTAAACAACGCAACTGACGAAAAATTCGCTCATGTCGAAGAACTGAAAAAGCTGCTGCCTGAATGGAGCAAACTTTCTATCCCGATTACTATGGTCCAGGGTGGGGAAGATAATGTGGTTTACCCATCGAATCTCGACTTTGCAAAAAAAGCTTTGTTGGGAAAACCGGCCGAGTTCGTGTTTCTGCCTGCCTCAGGTCACATGATCAGATCCCAGAATCCTGACCTGGTCAGATCTATAGTCCTGAAGGCCCGCAAGTTCGCAAAACTCAGGATATTCAAGTCCAATCGCAAATCCGAGTTAGCTAACTATCAATAATTTGCCTCTTAACATATATTTTACACCAACCTGCTAAATTAATTCCTCAAAAACAGGTAAAAACCTGAAAATTTTATTTTCTTTGCATAGTAAAAAACAATTCGATAGCGTTTATTCTCAGAGAATGATAAAAAACCTTTACATATCAAATGCGGACACAGCAAATATTGCTGAGTTACTGCGTGGGGTTTTTCCTGTACATCTCTGTACAGTTTTTCCTTTTCAGCCTATCCCCTTTTGGGTACGACGTTGATACAATCCAGCACCCATAGTGTCCCCTGTTAAATCGGAACTATGAAATCCCTTCGAGGGAACAACCATATATCGTGGTACGGCTAATGCCGGCATTTTTCAACTCGCGTTTATTTTCATTAAAATGGACACTCAACAGGAACAATTTCAAATCCTTATAGCTAACGAATCTCATACAGGATTCGGGCAAATCATCTGTGACGAAATGGCTTCGTCTGCACAAGCACGTGGAACTGGCATTGCCAAAAGAAGTCCTGAATATATCCAGGCAAAAATGAGAGAAGGCAAAGCAGTTATCGCTTTTACATCGGAGGGAATCTGGGCAGGTTTTTGTTATATCGAAACATGGAGCCATGGCGAATATGTAGCTAATTCCGGTCTAATCGTTGCCCCTGCATTCCGGAAAAGCGGACTTGCAAAAAAAATCAAAAAGAAAATATTTGAACTAAGCCGCAAAACTTATCCTGAATCCAAAATTTTTGGACTTACAACCGGACTTGCAGTAATGAAAATTAACTCAGAGCTTGGTTACGAGCCTGTCACCTATTCCGAGCTTACCCAGGATGAGGCTTTCTGGGCTGGATGTAAAAGTTGTGTGAACTACGAGATCCTGATGAGCAAGGACCGGAAGAACTGTATGTGTACTGCAATGTTATATGATCCAAAAGATCATTACGAGCCAGAAGAAACGATACAGGATTTCAAGAAACATTCTTCTTTATACGAACGCTTCATGCGTATCAAACAGTGGAAATTGCTGAAGCCGTTACTCCGAAGGGACAAGGATAGCAAGAAAGCAGACAAATCAAAGCCCTCACTGCTCCATTTCTTTTTCCATTTTTAACCGGTAACGTACAGAACACCTGATTTTTTCCCGTTGTTAGCTGTTCAGCGTTAACTGAATCGTACTTTTGCTATCGTTTAAGCTTTAGCAGATCTTTGTTCATTATTTTAAATCAATCATGTTTCCATGGGTAATAAAGTTGTACTGGCCTACAGCGGCGGATTAGATACTACATACTGTGCTATCTACCTGCGCAAAATTAAAAATCTTGAAGTTCATGCACTCACGGTGAATACCGGGGGTTTCAGTGCCGAAGAAATCGGCAATATTGAAAAACGCGCCAAAGAACTTGGTGTCGCTTCTTTCACCTGTGTTGATGTAACAAGAGATTATTACGATTCATGTATCCGCTACCTCGTTTATGGCAATGTGCTGAAAAATGCAACCTATCCCTTAAGTGTAAGCGCAGAAAGAATGGTCCAGGCAATTGCTGTCGCTAAACATGTACAGGCAACCGACGCTTCTTATGTGGCGCATGGCAGTACAGGTGCAGGCAATGACCAGGTGAGGTTTGACATGGTTTTCCAGAGTATGTTACCGGGTGTTGAAATCCTTACCCCTATCCGGGATATGCAGCTCAGCCGCGAAGCAGAGATTAATTTTCTAAAAGAACATGGTGTCGATATGAATTTTCATAAGGCACAATACAGTATCAATAAAGGTTTATGGGGCACATCAGTTGGCGGTAAAGAAACTTTAACAAGCAGGGAATACCTACCTGAAGAAGCCTGGCCGACCCAGGTTACCGAATCCGGCTTAAGAAATATCGAACTGGTTTTTGAGAAGGGTGAACTTAAAGGCGTAGATGGAAAGACCTATGATCACCCGGTAGAAGCCATACAATATCTTCAGTCAATTGCCCAGCCTTATGGTGTCGGGCGGGATATACATGTTGGTGATACCATTATTGGCATAAAGGGTCGCGTTGGATTTGAGGCAGCGGCACCACTCATCATCATCAAAGCACATCACCTGCTTGAAAAACATACTTTGACAAAACACCAGTTATACTGGAAAGAACAATTAAGTACCTGGTATGGCAACTGGTTACACGAAGGTCAGATGCTTGACCCGACAATGCGTAATATTGAAAAATTCCTGGCAGATACACAGGAAACAGTAAGTGGAAAAGTGTTTGTCACCGTTCAACCATATCGATTTATCGTAACCGGCATCGAATCACCGCACGACCTGATGAGCAATAAATTTGGAAGCTATGGTGAGATGAACAAAGGATTCACCGGCGATGATGTAAAAGGATTTGCCCGGATCTTCGGTAACCAGGCAGCAATTTATCATAAAGTCAATACAACAGATAATGATTAAGGTAGGCATAGTCGGAGGCGCGGGTTATACAGGCGGGGAACTGTTAAGGCTTCTTGTAAATCACCCGGAAGCGAATATAATTTTTGTGCATAGCAAGAGTAATGCAGGCAATACAGTTGCCAGTGTACATGGTGATCTTGCGGGCGAAACCTCATTGCTGTTTTCCGATAAACTAAATGATGATATCGAAGTATTGTTTCTTTGTGTGGGCCATGGGGAGGCAAAGAAATTTCTGCAGAACAATTCAATCGCTGATAACGTACGCATCATTGATCTCTCACAGGATTTCAGGTTGAAAGAAGCTAATATTCTAAAAGCTTCGGAAGGCTCAAACGACTCGAATGGCTTAAGTCCGTCTAAAGGTAAGAATGAACGGAGATTTGTTTACGGCCTTCCTGAATTAAATAAAGAAGAGATAAGACGTGCATTTAATATTGCAAACCCAGGTTGTTTTGCCACCGCTTTGCAGCTGGGTCTGTTGCCATTAGCAAAAGCCGGTTTGCTGAAGGATGTTTATACCACCGGCATTACCGGTTCAACCGGTGCCGGGCAGGGACTTAGCCCCACATCACATTTCTCATGGCGGGCAAATAATATCCAGGCTTATAAGACGCTGACACATCAGCATCTGAAGGAGGTTGGTCAGTCACTTACCCAGCTAAATGATAAATCTGATATTGACATCAATTTTGTTCCCTGGCGCGGTGATTTTACCAGAGGGATATTTATCAGCTCACAATTAAAATGTGATCTTTCTCAAACTGAGTTGGATGAATTGTATGAATCCTTTTATAATGATCATCCATTTACCATCATAAGCAAAGAACCGATATATCTGAAACAGGTAGTGAACACGAATAAATGTTTTATCCAGCTTGAAAAAGTTGGTGATAAACTGGTGGTGCACTCAATTATAGATAACCTGTTGAAAGGTGCCAGTGGCCACGCAGTGCAAAACATGAACCTGATGTTTGGCATTGATGAAACAACCGGCCTGCGATTAAAGGCAAACTATTTTTAGGTCAACAACACTGTTCAATCTTTTAATTTTGAATTATGAAATTATTCGACGTTTATCCTATTAATGATATCACTATAACCAAAGCCCGGGGCTCGAATGTCTGGGACGATAAAGGCACTCAATATCTGGATCTTTATGGTGGACATGCCGTGATCTCAATTGGCCATACACACCCGCATTATGTTGAAAGACTCAATACGCAATTAAACAATGTTGGTTTTTATTCCAATTCAATACGTATCCCTTTACAGGAAGAGCTTGCTTTAAAACTTGGGAAGGTTTCAGGTAAAGAAGATTACCAGTTGTTCTTGTGCAACTCCGGGGCTGAGGCAAATGAAAATGCACTGAAGCTTGCATCTTTTTACAATAACAGGAAAAAAATCATTGCTTTCAGAAAGGCATTTCATGGGCGTACCTCCCTGGCTGTAAGCGTTACTGATAATCCAAAAATTGTTGCGCCAGTTAATCAGAATGACAATGTGATTTTTCTGCCCTTCAACGATGAATCATCTCTTGATGCAATATTCCGGGCGCAGGGTGATCAGATTTGTGCAGTAATCATTGAAGGTATACAAGGTGTGGGCGGAATCAATGTAGCCAGCGATAGCTTTCTGCAATCAATTCGCAAAAACTGTGATAAATACAATGCTGTATTTATCGCCGATAGTGTACAATGCGGATACGGAAGAACCGGCAAATTCTTTTCCCAGGATTTCAGTGGTGTTAACGCTGATATATATTCAATGGCCAAAGGCATGGGCAATGGATTTCCGGTTGCCGGGATTATCATAGCACCACATATCAAGCCGGTACCGTTGATGCTCGGCACTACCTTTGGCGGAAATCATCTTGCCTGCGCTGCGGCACTTGCTGTCCTGGAAGTTATTGAGTCAGAAAATCTGATCGCAAATGCAGCGACAGTTGGTGCATATATCATGGACAAACTGAAAGAAATTCCATCCTTACAGAACATAAGAGGAAGAGGTCTGATGATCGGATTTGATGTGCCGGAGAACCTGAAGGATTTGAAAAAGAATCTCCTTTTCAAATATCATATTTTTACCGGTGAGGCTAAGCCAAATGTTATAAGGCTTCTTCCTTCGCTGGCACTTACAAAAGCCGATGCCGATATTTTTCTTGAAGCAATCCGGGCTGAAATTGAAGCCCTGGAGCCGTCAACTCAACAAGCTCATAATTAATGAAAAATTTTATCTCTGTTAATGATGTTTCACATATTGACGGGCTGGTTGCAAAAGCCCTGATGTATAAGGCCGATCCTTTTAGCGACTTATCCCTGGGAACGAACAAACGTATCGGCTGCCTTTTCCTTAATCCTAGTATGCGCACTCGTTTAAGTACGCAGGTTGCTGCGCAGAATCTAGGCATGGAAGCCATCGTTTTTAATGTTGATAAGGAAGGGTGGGCTTTGGAATTTGAAGAAGAAGCCATTATGAGCGGAAACAAGGTAGAACATGTTAAGGATGCGGCACCTATCATGGGCAAATATTTTGATATCCTTGCCATCAGGACTTTTCCGGGTTTGAAAAACAGGGAAGAAGATTACAGTGAACTATATATAAATCAATTTATAAAATATGCCGGGATTCCGGTCGTCAGCCTCGAAAGTGCTACCCTGCATCCTTTGCAGAGCCTTACTGATATTATTACGATAAAAGAATCAATGAGTAAATGGACCAGCCCGGCCCGTAAGCCAAAAATTGTAATGACCTGGGCACCACATGTTAAGGCACTGCCACAATGTGTGGCGAATAGTTTCTCTCAATGGGTAAATGCCTGGGGCCAGGCAGATTTCGTTATCGCACACCCCGAAGATTATGAGCTCGACGAAAAGTTTACCAAGGGGGCAACAATAACACATGACCAGGACGAAGCACTTAAAGATGCGGACTTTGTTTATGTGAAGAACTGGAGTACCTACAATGATTATGGCAGAATCTATTGTAATGATCCGGAATGGATGCTGACAAATGAAAAGCTTGGATTAACAAACAATGCAAAGGTGATGCATTGTTTGCCTGTTCGCCGCAATGTTGAATTAAGTGATGAAATACTTGATGGCCCGGATAGTATAGTGACACTTGAAGCTTCGAATAGGGTTTGGGCAGCGCAGGCGGTGATTAGTGAGATCCTTAAGGAGTTATGAGTGATGAGTGATGAGTGGAGTGGTAAGTGGTAAGTTAAGTTTTTGAAATTATGAGTGATGACTAATAATTGACGGTTGATTGGGATGTTTGATGAGGAATAATGGATGATGGATGTGGGGTTGATGTGTAAGGATTGATGTGTAAGGATTGATGTGGGAGGTTAATGTGGGAGGATTGATGTGCGAAATACAGTAATGATAATAAGAGTTCATGAACAAGTTGTTTGTTATAAAAATTGGTGGAAATATTGTGGACGATGAGATAGCTCTTTCGGCTTTTCTTGATTTGTTTGCTGGTGTGGCTGGCAAAAAGATTCTTGTACATGGCGGAGGCAAAGTTGCTACCCGGCTTGCAAAGGATCTCAATGTGCCACAACAACTGGTAGATGGCCGGCGGATTACTGATGCTGCAACACTCAGGATCGTAACCATGGTTTATGCCGGTCTGATCAATAAAAATATCGTAGCGCAATTGCAATCAAAAGGATCAGATGCAATCGGCCTTACCGGCGCCGATGGCAATGCTATCACCGCTCATAAGAGGAAACACGCCGCGCTTGACTATGGTTTTGCCGGTGATGTTGACAATATCAATTCAAAGATGATTTCGGGTTTACTGGAACAAGGGCTTGACCTGGTTTTCGCACCTATAACACACGACAATAAGGGACAGCTCTTAAATACAAACGCAGATACCATTGCCCAGGAACTGGCCCGTGGTCTGAGTAAAAACTATGAAGTTCATCTGATCTATTCATTCGAAAAAGCCGGAGTGCTTGAGGATGCAAATGATGATAACACAGTAATAAAAAGGATAGATCCGGATACCTACCAGTCGTTGAAAGAAAAACAGATCATTTTTGCAGGAATGATACCCAAACTCGATAACGCATTTGAGGCAATCCGGAGTGGTGTGAGCAGGGTAATTATTGGCAAAGGAGAACAACTTGCCGAACTAATAACCGGCGCCGCCGGTACAACCATTACGGATGCAGCATGACCGAATCGACATATTACAGGCAGACGCAATAAACTTGCTCAAAGAGCTTATTGCGACTCCTTCATTTAGTAAAGAGGAAGATCAGACGGCGGGAATCCTATGCCGGTTTCTCGGAGAACGCGATGTGATTCATTACCGGATCCAAAATAATGTTTACGCTTTTAACAAGCATTATGATGAATTAAAACCTTCGGTTTTACTCAACTCTCATCATGACACGGTAAAACCCAACAAAGCTTATACACTGGATCCTTTTACACCGGTTGTAAAAGACGGAAAACTTTTTGGGCTTGGATCTAATGATGCCGGGGGCTGTCTTGTTTCGCTGATAGCAACGTTCCTGTATTTTTATCATCGTGAAGATTTGCCTTTTAACCTGGTGCTTGCTGCCAGTGCTGAAGAGGAGATCAGTGGGTTTAATGGAATTGAATTGCTGTTGAAAGACCTTGGACCAATCAGCTTCGGTATTGTTGGCGAACCCACACAAATGCATATGGCGATTGCGGAGAAAGGTCTGCTGGTACTTGATGTTTATGCCGAAGGAAAAGCAGGCCATGCTGCACGTGAAGAAGGTGAGAATGCAATTTACAAGACCCTGAAAGATATGCAGTGGTTCAGCACTTACAAGTATCCAAAAAACTCGGAACTTCTCGGACCCGTAAAGATGAGTGTAACAGTAATCGAAACAGAAAATAAAGCTCACAATGTGGTGCCTTCCAGCTGTCATTTTGTGGTCGATGTGAGAGTGAATGAGCTTTATAGTTTTGAAGAAGTGCTTGGCGTTATAAAATCTCATACCAGTTGCGTGGTAACACCAAGAAGTTTAAGGATGCGTTCTTCATATATTTCGCTTGACCATCCGATTGTAAAGGCTGGTATCAAACTTGGTCGCGATTATTACGGATCTCCCACCACTTCTGACAAAGCGCTAATGCCTTTCAATACCTTGAAGATGGGTCCAGGTGATTCAGCCCGTAGCCATACAGCTGATGAGTACATATTTATCGAAGAGGTTAACAATGGCATCGAACTGTACATTCAATTTTTAAATGAGCTGATATGAAATTATGGAGTAAAGAGAAAACCAACACATCCGAACTTATAGAAAGGTTCACAGTTGGCAGGGACAAGGAATTTGACATCCTGCTGGCTGAACACGATGCACTCGGTTCCATTGCTCATGTAAAGATGCTTGGCCAGGTTGGGTTGATGAAAAAAGAAGACGCAGAGACCGCTGTTAAAGGGCTTGAAGACATTCTTGCAATTATCAGGTCAGGTGGTTTTGTTATTGAAGATGGTGTTGAAGATGTTCATTCGCAGATAGAATTTTTACTCACGAAAAATATTGGCGAGGCTGGTAAACAGATTCATAGCGGCCGAAGCAGGAATGACCAGGTTGCTGTTGCGATCAAATTATATCTCAGGTCAGAAATACTTAAGATCACGGAGGCCACCAAGTCTTTGTTCAACTTACTTATTGATCAGAGCGAAAAGTTTAAAGACAAATTATTGCCGGGTTATACGCATTTGCAAATTGCTATGCCTTCATCTTTTGGCCTATGGTTCGGCGCTTATGCCGAGAGCCTGGTTGATGATACGGAAATGCTTGCCGCAGCATATGCTGTGGCTAATAAAAATCCGCTCGGAAGCGGTGCGGGCTATGGTTCGTCTTTCCCTCTGAACAGGACCATGACAACTGAGCTACTGAATTTTGGAGCCATGAATTATAATTCGGTTTATGCCCAGATGAGCCGTGGCAAAACCGAAAAAATTGTTGCCACAGGTATTGCCTCCATTGCTGCTACATTGAGCAAACTTTCAATGGATGCCTGTCTTTATATTAATCAGAATTTCGGTTTTATTTCGTTTCCCCCGGAGCTAACAACCGGCAGTAGCATTATGCCGCATAAAAAAAATCCGGATGTTTTTGAATTGATCAGGGCAAAATGCAACCGGATACAGTCAACTCCCAACGAATTGACCCTATTGATCAATAACCTGCCTTCCGGTTATCATCGTGATATGCAGCTTACAAAAGAAATACTCTTTCCTGCGATTGAAGAATTGAAATCCTGCCTGGAAATTATCCAGCTGATGCTTTCAAACATCACTGTCAAAGATCATATACTGGACGATGAAAAGTATCGTTACTTATTTAGTGTAGAAGCAGTAAACGAACTGGTAAATAAAGGCATTTCATTCCGCGATGCCTACAAAGAAATAGGCAACCAGATAGACAGTGGCAATTTCAATTTCGACTACAAACAACAACTTCACCACACCCACGAAGGAAGCCTTGGTAATCTCTCGAATGACAAGATTCGAAACGAAATGGAGAAAACCCTAAACAAGTTTTAGTTATGAGTTATGAGTTATGAGTGAGTTATGAGATGTTTAGTTGAAAGTGGGTTATGAAGCTTTTAATTATGAATGTTGTGCAAAGTATTTCACTCATAATTCTCAACTCATAACTCACTCATAACTCATCACTATATAAAGCCTATCTCAGTTGTTTCGTGTCTACCCTTGTTGGCGTGTCTTTACCTGCGATGATGCTGGTTGAGCTGAGCGCTATGGCCTTGATGATCTCAGCCATGTTGTTCATATCAAGGGTTTCGATTTCATCATCCTTTGTATGATAAAATTTTTCGGAGTCCATCTTTGAGGTAGAAATAGTGTGTGCCGCTACCCCCTGGCGCGCGAGGGTGGCATTATCGGAACGATAAAAAAGTTGCTGTTCGGGATAAGGATCAGGATAAAATTTGAAGGCAGTACCAGCCAGATTTTTTTCGAGGATCTTACCAAGATCAGTTTTTTCATAGCCCGTTATATAGGCTGAGTTTTTTCCCCATTTGCTGTCGGTTCCAATCATTTCTATATTAAACATAGCCATCACCTTTGATGAATCGAATTGGCCTGAAAAATGTCTTGCGCCGAAGCCGCCGACTTCTTCACCTGTAAATGCTGCAAATACTATAGTTCTTGCGTTATCTTTTTTCTTTGCAAAATAGTTTGCAAGCATGATCACCGCAGTTGTACCAGCCGCGTCGTCGTTTGCACCATTGTAAATAGAATCGCCGTTTGCATCAGCTGGACCGATACCGAGATGATCGTAATGAGCCGAAAAAATTACGATTTCGTCTGGTTTTGATTTGCCGGGTATCATGCCCACCACGTTTTTCAGGGGCATCTGTTCCGTTTTTTTGTTAAGCGTCAGTGCAAACGTTGAGGGCTGTGTTGAACCTAAAAGAAAAACAAGATTAGATTTCATGGCAGGATTTATTCTCCTCGCCTGGCGGATGCTAATGAAAACCTGGGCATGTGCAGTATCCACCAGTATTAAATAATTACCTGTTGATTGTTGCAATCGGCGGAACACCACCTGCGGGGTATCAGTTGCCTTGATCGTGATTTTCTCAATAGTTGAATCATTGGTCAGCGTGTAAGTTTCGCGGGCCGATAAAAAAGCAACATTGTTCGGGTTAACAGGTGATCCGTCTACTGTGCCTGAGATAATAAACTCTGTTTGTGGCACAGAAAACTCCTGTAGATAAGAACCCTTTACCGGTTGAATACCGGATTTACGAAACTCTTCAGCTATGTATTCAGCAGCCTTGTCGATACCGGGAGTAAATGTTTTTCTGCCCTGCATTTCATCTGAAGATAATTTTCTTTCTATCTGTTCAACAGCTTTGGCGTTGATTATCTTATCTATCTGCTGCGCGTTCGTTATCGTTGCCAGGCTCAGCGCACTAACAACAGTAAATAAATATTTTCTCATGTTTGTTTATAAACTCATCATCTCTTTAAACTTAACTGTCTGGCGGCGGCTAACTTCAATCTTTTCTCCCCCTTTTAGCTCAAGCAGCAGACCTCCGTTGAAATAAGGTTCAATCTTTTCAATCAAACGAAGATTAATGATGTGTTTTCGGTTAGCCCTGAAAAATGTTTTCTCATCAAGCCTTTCTTCGAGTGAATTAAGCGACTTCAATATCAGTGGCTTGTTTGGACCAAAATAAACCTTGGCATAGTTACCAACGCTTTCGAATAACCGGATTTCAGACAGTTTAACGAACCAGCAGCGTTCTCCATCTTTCACAAACACCTGGTCGTGTTCACTGAGGATAGAACGGTTCACGTTCGGGTTCATTGGCATTGAACCATTCTCCTTTTCATCCTGCATATGGAGCTTCTGAATAGCGTCGGCAAGTCTTTTGGGTTCAACCGGTTTCAGAAGATAATCCAATGCATTTACTTCAAACGCTTTCAGTGCATATTCATCATAAGCCGTGGTAAAGATTACATTTGGTATCCGGTCCAGTTCAGACAACATATCGAATCCAGTTTTTCCCGGCATCTGGATGTCGAGAAAAATGAGTTCAGGATTCATGTTTTCTATACGCTCGATACCCTCACCGGCATTCGCGGCTTCAGCAACGACCTCGATTTCCGGGAAGTCCAGCAATAATTTTCTTAACTCGTTTCTTGCTAATCTTTCGTCATCAATTATTATAGCTCTGATCATACCTGTAACTATTTTTTGCAACGGGAATCAATACTCGAACTTCCACCAGTTCCGAATTAACCTGGCGGATAGCAAAATTAGCTTTTTCTCCAAACAAAAGATGTAGCCTGTTTTTTGTACTGGAAAGCCCGAATCCGTCGCCCGCATTACCATAGCCGTTAAGATGGCCGGTGTTCTGTATAATCAGTTCATGGAATTCGTCACGGAATTCCGAAATCACCTTTACGATTCCGCCGTTTATCTGTTTACCAATTCCGTGTTTAATAGCGTTTTCGACCAGCGTTTGCAACATCATCGGGGGGATAGGCTGATCAAGTGTATCTTCATCAATCTCATACTCTATCTGCAGCCGGTCTTCAAACCTGATATGTTCAAGAGCGAGATAGTCTTTTACAATATTGAGTTCTTTTTCGAAAGGCACTGTTTCCAGTTTTTCAGCCTGCATAGAACTACGCAGAATATTACTCAGTTCGGTTATTGCATTTCTGGCGCGGCCCGGATTTTCATCAATCAGTGCCCTGATACTGTTTAATGCATTAAAGATAAAATGCGGATTGATATGAGACTTAATGGTCTTCAGCTCCAGTTCCTTGACTAACGCCTCCAGCTTCAGGGTATCGAGTTGCTGGCGTCGGTTGGTTTCGATATAATGATAGAAATAATAAATGAGCACCCAGGGTATTACAAGAAATCCACTGCTTAATATGTTTGCGATAAAACGGGTTGTTATATCAAGCCTGTTTTCAGTAGTAAGGTTGAAAATTTCTATCCCCGCCATCACAACCAAACTATTAATAACGCAGGTAATGAGGATGGCAAATACCAGTCTTGAAAAGATCTGCTCATTAGGCAGAAGCATCCATTTTTTCCTCTTGATGTATTCCCGTAGCAGGTGGGTACTCAGTATTCCACCACCGATCATCACGAGGATCTTTTCAATCCTGTCTAAATTGATTTCTTCTTTGAAGATGAAAACATATAAGAGGGCTGATAGGCCTGCAAGACCTGCCCAACCCAGAATCTGGCAAAGCCAGTAATTGGATATTTTTTTGAGAACGCTCATAGTTATCCTACAAAACTAGGGTTTACGCCAAGAGCCCTTGGGTTAAATGTTATATGTGGCATAAAATGACTGTCAGGTTTAGAGTGTATGGCCGGTGCCGCAGAGTCAAAATATACTATTTTCTTAAAAATCAACGTTCTACTGCGAAGAACAGCCATTTGGGGTTGTAATCCTAAGATATAGCTTTTGTGTCAAAAGGTATAAAAACAGTATTTTTGTCTTATAAAATCAAAGAATGAACATCAATCCCGGGGCTTTGCTTCAAACGGTGAACTCACCGGCGGACCTGCGAAAACTCAGCAAAGAACAGCTTATCCAGCTTTGCGACGAACTAAGGCAGTATATTATTGATGTTGTTAGTGTTCATGGCGGTCATTTCGGGGCCAGCCTGGGAGTTATTGAACTTACTGTTGCACTTCATTATATCCTTGATACCCCAACCGATCAGCTTGTTTGGGATGTGGGTCACCAGGCTTACGGTCATAAGATCCTTACAGGTCGCCGTGACAATTTTTATACAAATCGTAAATACAACGGACTCAGCGGTTTCCCAAAAAGATCCGAATCAGAATATGACACTTTTGGCGTAGGTCACTCTTCAACTTCCATCAGTGCCGCCCTCGGGATGGCCATCGCTGCCAAATATAAGGGTGAGAACCGCAAGGCTGTTGCTGTGATAGGCGACGGGGCGATGACTGCAGGTCTTGCTTTTGAAGGAATGAATCATGCCGGTGTGGCTGACACGGACCTGCTCATCATCCTGAACGACAATTGCATGAGCATTGATCAGAATGTAGGCGCGCTCAAGGAGTATTTAACCGACATAACCACTTCTCCAACTTATAATAAGTTTAAGGACGATATCTGGAAAGCATTGGGCAAACTGCCGCTTGGCGGGAATTTCAGCCGTGGCATGGCCAGCAAACTGGAACAATCGATAAAAGGCTTTATCAATAAAAGCAGTAACCTGTTCGAGGCACTTCAAATCCGGTATTTCGGCCCCATTGACGGCCATAATATCACCAACCTGGTTGACACCTTAAAAGATCTGAAGGATATTCCCGGCCCAAAACTGCTCCATGTTGTTACCGTAAAAGGTAAAGGATATGCCCTGGCAGAAAAGGAACAAACACTTTGGCACGCACCGGGACTTTTCGATAAAATAACCGGGGAAATCTTCAAAAAGAAATTTGACATCCCACAACCGCCAAAATACCAGGATGTTTTCGGTCATACCATCATAGAGCTGGCAGAAAAAAACGACAAGATTTTCGGAATAACACCAGCTATGCCTTCAGGTTCATCTCTTAAATTTATGATGGATAAAATGCCTGACCGTGCAATTGATGTAGGGATTTGCGAGCAACACGCAGTTACCGTGAGCGCTGGTATGGCCACACAGGGCCTGCGCGTTTATTGCAATATTTATTCCTCATTTATGCAAAGGGCTTTTGACCAGGTTGTACATGATGTCGCAATTCAACAGCTGCCTGTCATTTTCTGCCTCGACCGTGCCGGCCTGGTTGGCGAAGATGGACCCACACATCATGGTGCTTATGATATCGCTTATATGCGCTCGATACCAAATATGATCGTAAGTGCGCCGATGAACGAAAGCGAACTGCGGAACCTGATGTATACAGCGCAGCTTGAATCAAATAACTCCCCTTTTGTGATCCGATATCCAAGGGGCGAAGGTGTAATGCCGGAATGGAAAACACCATTTGAGGAAATTCAGATAGGTAAAGGGAGAAAACTGAAAGATGGATCAGGTATTGCTGTTCTCTCAATTGGCCATCCGGGCAATTTTGTTAGTTCTGCGCTGAGGGAACTGAGAACCGAGGGACTAAATCCTGCTCATTATGATATGCGATTTGTAAAACCTCTTGATGAAGAGATGCTTCATGAAATATTTTCGAAATTTACGAAGGTTGTTACTGTTGAAGATGGAACAGTGACCGGTGGTTTTGGATCGGCTATCCTGGAATTCATGGCCCTATACAATTACAAGGCTGATGTAAAAATATTAGGTATCCCTGATCGCCTCGTTGAACACGGTACACTTAAGCAATTACAGGCTGAATGCGGTTTTGATGCTGCAGGCATAGCTCTTGCCATTCGGGAGATGATGAAAGATTCACTTAAGGTGGGTGTTTTTCAATAACCCGGATCAGGATAAATATTTACAGGATAAATTTAGATAAGATCAAGTATCACCGCTTTAGATATCATCAGTTGTCACCACGTCCTCTTCGCGGTTTTCATTGAACTCTACAATGAAATTATTCCGGCCTTCGCCGATCATGATGGTCATGTACTTTCCCTGGACCAATTCGAGCATCGAGAGGAAAAGGAAAATCGCATGTATCCTGTCCTGGCAAGGTTCGAAGATTTTTTCGAATGACATTACCTTTTCCCTTTTCACAGCATCTATCATGTGTTGGCGGCTGCCTTGCATGGTGTAGTTATAATTAACTACCGTGTGTACAGGCTTAAGTTTTTGCTGTTCCAATCTTTTGATCACCTTTTCGAAGGTTTTCATCAGCTTAAACAGGGTTATGGCCTGGATTTCGGTGCCTTCGCCACTTTCCTCGCCGATCAGTGCAAGTTCAGACTGGGTGTTCCCCCTCCTGACCATCAGCATACGCATAGCTTCCATCTCCGCCATCTTTGCAGAAGCTTCCTTGAAACGTTTGTATTCCATGATCTTGTCGATCAATTCCTGCCTTGGATCAATTTCATTCCCCTGGGGATCAATCTCTTTGCGAGGTAGCAACAATTTTGCCTTTATCCGCATCAGGGTAGAAACAAAAAGGATGAATTCACTTGACAGCTCGATATTCAGCTTTTCCTGCGAATGAATATAATCCAGGAAGTCTTTTATGATCTTAGTGATTGGGATATTATAAATATCCAGCTCGTCACGCTCGATGAAAAACAATAAGAGGTCGAAAGGACCCTCAAACTGAGGTAATACGATCTGGTATGATGACTGATTCAATTCAGAGATATTTAGTAAGCGTTCACGACAAACCTACACCAATTATGATCAGGATAAAAAACAGGTAACTCACAATTTTAACGGGTGATTGTGGAATAAATTATCGTTCCGGTGGCGCTTTTATCAAAAACTAACCGGCTCTTATCAAAAACTAACCGATAGCCCGACAGCCAGCAGCGACCTCAATTGAATGGCGGCTGAAGTCTTTTTATCTCCAAACTGCCTGACGTCATCATCATAAATCAGGTCGAAATTATAAGTCACATTCAGTATCTTATTTACTTTCATAACAATCAGATTGGTCCAGAATACATCTACATTCTGAGGTTTAGCAGCATTTTCCTGGATGTCGATCTGCCCGGGACCTGTAGCAGTAAAGCGCTCTGTTCCGAGATAATTGGAATAAAGATCCATACGGCTCTTATAACTCACATTTTTAAACAGCTCTTTGTTGAAGGTGATGGAAGCGAAGCCACCCACTTCGGTTCTTACTTTCCTTTGTGGATTAACCCCGTACAAAGCGGCCAGGGGAAGTTCAAAACCGCCACCATCTGCAGCAGGTATTACACCGTTCGGGAAAAAATAACTTCCAGGCTCGTTAGTGACAATAACGAAACGTGCGGATACCGGTGAAACAAAAATATTAAAATAAGGCGCGGGGTGGTAATCAATACCTGGGGCGACGATAAGATATGCCGGGGCCATAAAATTCGAGGTTGCCTTCTGATAGTCTTTACCCAGGTAATCATAGTCATAACCCGGGGCAAACTGAGTCCGGAAATTTACCACGCCCGCAAGGCTGAAATGCTCACTTAAGGCATGACCGGCCTTAGAGTACAGGTCAATTTTATCATCAGTTTTCCGCAGCCCATTGGATGTTGTATTTATCATCGCATAGCCTAGGTCAAGGGTATTTTCCCATTTGAATCTGCCGGATTTATAACGGGCATATACACTCAGGTAACCAGCAAGAGAAAGTGAGAATTTCTCAGCACCCGCTGCCCAGTTTTTACTGGATCCCTGACCAGCATTCAATGTGAACACACCTCCGGTTCTCCAGCCTTTGATATGTGTAGTATCATCAGTAAATCCTTTTTTCTCGGACGTTTCCTTAATTGTTTTGATTGTCGGATCCTGGGCTAACGATATCGTAACGAAAACAAATAAAAAATAAAATGATAAGAATAAATGCTTCATATTATAAGATTTTACGTGAAAAATCTAAGTTGTGATTTATAAACAGGCAATCGCCTGAAGGGCAAAAGCCATACCAATGCTTCAAAGTTTACTGCAGTGAAACAGCCTAATGATTTAATAACTTACTGTTGCTATTGAACAGTCAATCGATACGATTTCCGGCAAAACCATCTATACCTGTAATAGCGATTTACCTGTAGTAGTGATTTACCAGTAGTAGCGATTTACCTGTAATCGCGCAAGCATTGTAGCAGAAATGGGGAATGATAAATATTGACTTAAAGTCTATGGCTTTTTGAGTTCGTCGCGTATCTCCATAAGCAGTTTGTCAGTTGAACTTGGTCCTGCAGGAGCGACTTCCTCCTTTTTGTTAAAGCGGTTCATGGCCCTGATGATCAGGAAAAGTATAAGAGCAACAATAATGAAGTTGATACAAGCAGAAAGGAAAACTCCAATTTTTACTGTTCCAAAAATCCTTAGCTTATCCAGTTCCGTTAGGTTGGCACGCTCTAATATAGGTTTCAGAAGCAGCGGTGTGATCACGTCTTCAATAAGAGAGTTAACAATCTTGCTGAAAGCGGCGCCAATTATCACACCTATAGCGAGATCTACAACGTTGCCTTTCATTGCGAACGTCTTGAATTCTTTTAAAAAACCCATGGAACAATTTTTAATGGTTAACGATCAATGCCTCAGTAATTTAACTGATTTCGGGGATGTCAACAAAGCAATTGTTAAAAAGTTGCACTCCTTTATATTATAATGCATCTGGATTATAAAGCATTTGTATTATAAGCATCAGTATTATAAAGTATCCTTTATTTTATAAAGCCTCATTCCACTGGCTCAGACATTCTTGTTTAGTATCGGGGTGGATATTTCCCGGTTATAGCTGCCCGTTAATCAATTAAGGTAAACTCGCTAACCAGCTATTTAGATTTTTGCATTGGTGGGTATTGCATCCTGAAACCCTTCAGGGTATCCAAAATTATGCTTGCGATAAGATGCTCCTTATACCAGTTCTGATCGGCCGGTACAATAGTCCAGGGCACTTCGTTGCAGTGCTCAAAAGCATCTTCATACATTTCAATATATTTATCGCGCAACTTTGCTTCTGCGAAATCACCTTCATTGAACTTCCATTGTTTTGACGGGATGCTCATCCGTTCCTCCAGCCTGCCCGCCTGCTCTTCGGCTGATACATGCAGGTAAAATTTAAGTATCGTGGTATTATTATGTTCAGTGATAAGTTCTTCAAATTTATTGATGGCATTCATCCTTTTTTTAGCCAGGTCATCATCGCACCAATTGTGAACCCGTGTTACCAATATATCTTCATAATGTGACCGGTTAAAAACCTGGATCATCCCCTTTGCAGGTGCTGATTTGTGAATGCGCCATAAAAAATCATGTGAAAGTTCTTCTTCTGTTGGAACCTTAAATGAATGGACCAAAACACCCTGTGGATTGAAGGCACCGAACACATTTCTGATAACACCATCTTTTCCGCTCGCATCCATTCCTTGCAATATTACCAGGAGTGAATGTTTCGATTCAGCATAAAGCAGATTTTGCAAGTCGTTCAGCTCTCTAAGCATAGCTGCCGTAATCGCTTTTGTTTTTTCTTTTTCAAATTCTTTGGGTGCCCTTGTACTTATTTTGGAGAGTTTTATCTTATCCATGCAGGTTGATATTATATACAGAATATTGTGGCCGCAGACGCAACTACCTTCAGCATAGCAGTATCAGATATGATATATTCAATAATAAAAGATATTGAATACTCAACATCTGTCAGAAGTCATGTGTCAGACAATGTTGTCAGATAATGTTGCCAGACAGCCTTGTCAGACAGTCATGATCTCTTTTTCTTTGGCGGCAAAATGTTTATCCACCAGGTTGATATATTTGTCTGTAAGATCCTGGATTTCTTTTTCTGCGTCCTTGCAAATGTCTTCGCTCAGGCCATTTTTTTGAAGCTTTCTAACTTGTTCAATGGCATCGCGGCGTATATTACGAATCGCAACCTTTGAGCTCTCGCCTTCAGCATTTGCCCTTTTTACCAACTCGCGTCTGCGCTCTTCCGTCAGTGGTGGCATAAACAGCCTGATGATTACGCCATCGTTCTGAGGAGTAACCCCAAGGTTGGCAGCAATGATGGCACGTTCTATCGGCTGCAACATATTTTTTTCCCAGGGCTGAATGGTGAGCGTGCGAACATCTGCCACTGAAACATTTCCTACCTGGTTCACCGGTGTCGGAGTACCATAATAATCAACAACAAGTCCTTCGACGAGGTTTGGGTTTGCCTTGCCCGCCCTTACTTTTATCAGTTCTGACTCAAGATGGGTGATCGCTTTTTCCATCCCTTCATGTGCCTCTTCGGTGATCATACTAAGCTCTTCTGACATATTCATTGTTTAATTGGATGCAAACCTAAAAAAAAATCAAGCTCAAACATTCAATTCTGCCTGATAAGTCTGATGAATGTTCTGACAAGTGACTGCGGCCATCTTTGTGCCACAGAATCGCTGAGCTAATTTTTGTGTTCGAGGATAGTGTCTTTTGTAAGAGGTACAATCTTGGTGCTTGCCTGTTCGGAAAGTGACTCCTGCATAGCTTTGGCAACAAAGAGTCTTGGTTTGCGACGGGTATAGTACAGTGCCGCAATCCCTGCAAAAAACAGTATAACAGTATAAAATATTAACCAGGTACAACCCAGGCTCCGGCAAAAATAACTGGCGACAATAAACGTAAAATTTATCGACACAAGGGTGATAGTAATAAAACGGTGAGATAAGCCTTTATCAAGCAGCAGGTGATGAACATGGTTCCTGTCCGGGCTAAAGGGTGAGCGCCTGTTGACAATGCGGATGGCGAAAACACGAAGAGTATCAAGCAAAGGAACCATCAAAATTGCAAACCCGATAGCCGGGGCAGCCACAATAGGGAAAGCCGTTTCTGCGAGATCCGCTATATTAATAAATTTAACGACCAGGATAGCATTGATCAGGCCAATCAACATCGAACCCGTGTCGCCCATAAATATCTTAGCAGGCTGAAAATTAAAGATCAGGAACGCAGCAACGCTACCAGCAGTAGCAAACGATAATATTGAATAAGAGTACAGATCGAGCTTTAAAAAATAGAAGCCGAAAATGGTGGATGCCATCAGACCCAGGCTACCGGCCAAACCGTCAATACCATCAATCAGGTTAAAACTATTTATGATAACAATGATAGTAAAATAGGTCAGCAGTAGGCTAAACATGTCCGGTAGTTCATAAATACCCAGGAAGCCATGCATGCTTTTAATCTGAACACCACCCTTATATATGATAAGGAAGGTTGCAAGTACCTGCCCGATAAATTTCTTAATAGGTGAAATAATCAGGATATCATCCTTAATACCAAGGAAAAAGATCACGAAGGCTGCGGCAAAGAAGTACTGAAATTCACCCGCAACCTGGAAACGAAGGGTAATAAGGCAGGCCAGGATAAAGCCTGCGAAAATGCCAAGGCCACCAAGCGAGGGAATTGGTGACTGATGAATTTTCCTTTCATCCGGGATATCAAACAGTTTTTTCCTCTCGGAAACTGTTATAATAGCGGGTATAGAAAGAAAAGTTATTGAGAATGAGATAGCTATAGATAATAAAACATCAAACATTAGCCTGCTTTTGAATGGTAAAATTCACACCTCTGTTCTACGTTTGGCTCCATAGCCCCTGACTTCACCGGGCTGCAAATTAATATTTGTTTCCCGAATATCCTCTTTTCAAAACACGCTTTCTTGTCGCATTAAAGACTATCATAATGTATTTTGATAATCTTTAAAGTTTGAGCGTGAACAACCAGATTTCCTTTAGTTTTGCGACCATATATATAAAATGTCATGCCAGAATTAAAAGAAATTGCCAGCCAGGTTCGAAGAGATATAGTAAGAATGGTCCATGGTTCTGCCAGTGGCCACCCTGGAGGTTCTCTGGGTTGTGCTGATTTTTTGACTGCTTTGTACTTCAAGATAATGCATCATAAGCCCGAATTTAACATGGACGCCACCAATGAGGATGTGTTTTTCCTCTCAAACGGGCATATTTCTCCCGTTTTCTATAGTGTTCTTGCCCGTTCGGGATATTTTGACGTAAAAGAACTGGCAACTTTCAGAAAACTTAATTCAAGATTGCAGGGGCATCCCGCTACACATGAGCATTTACCAGGTGTACGGATAGCCAGCGGTTCTTTGGGCCAGGGTATGAGCGTTGCCATTGGAGCCGCGCTTGCAAAAAAAATCAACGGTGACAAACACCTGGTTTATTCATTGCATGGAGATGGTGAATTGAATGAAGGTCAGAACTGGGAAGCTATCATGTTCGCATCAGCAAATAAAGTAGATAATCTCATAGCTACGATAGACTGGAATGGCCAGCAGATTGATGGTCCTACCTCTAAGGTTCTTGATATGGGAGATATCCCCGCAAAGTTTGAGGCTTTTGGCTGGGAAGTACTTCAACTTGATAATGGAAATGATGTGGACGCAGTGGTTATTGCCCTGGAAAAAGCAAAGACATTTGCGGGAAAAGGCAAGCCTATCGTTCTCGTGATGCGCACAGCCATGGGTAGTGGAGTTGATTTCATGCAGGGAAGCCACGAATGGCACGGTATAGCTCCAAATGACGAACAACTGGCAAAGGCGCTGAGTCAGTTGCCTGAAACGCTTGGAGACTATTAATAAAGGATCAGGTACCAGGTAAGTTGATCAAAAACTAAAGCTCACCACAAATTCGATATCTATGGGATTGGTAGAATATTTTAAGCGAAAGTTCCTCAAAAGAAAAGCGAGAAGGATTTTTGGTGAATATCCAACAGTTGTCAATGATTTTTTTCTGGCTGCTGACGGAAAGATCCAGTTTGCAAACTGGGAAAACCCGCTGATGAAACCGAAGTCAATAACTCAGTCCGAGGTCAACTTCTTCAAAAGATTTATTCCTGCCGGGTCTATGGCAATAGATATCGGTACCAATATCGGGGACACAACAGTTCCAATGGCAATTGCTGCGGGTAAAGAAGGTGTTACGCTTGGTTTTGATCCCAACCCGCATGTATTTAAGGTACTTGAAGCAAATGCGAATCTTAACAAGGATAAAACCAATATCATTCCTCTTCCATATGCGATCACTGAAAAGGAGGGAGAGTTTTATTATACCTCATCCGAAGCATCATTCAGTAATGGCGGCATCACCAGTGAGCCAAGCAAGATACATGGAGCATATTCGTTAAGCACAAAGATAAAAGGGATAGTTCTCGAAGATTATCTAAAGAGTCAGCTTCCACATTGGTTACCAAAATTATCTTTCATTAAGATTGATGCTGAAGGTTATGATAAAGAAATCATCATTTCTATTCATTCTTTGATAGAGAAATACAAACCAGTAGTGATTTCAGAATGTTTCACGAAGATGTCAAAACCAGAAAGGGATGCGTTGTTTGATAGCATAGCTCTAAAAGGCTATGATCTTTTCTTCTTTGAAGACTTCGACGAGAACGCAGCTGTAATACCGCTTACGAAAGATGACATGATGCGGTGGAAAAACTTCAACTTCTACGCAACACCTAAGAAAAACTAACAGATCCAAAAACTCAACTCTTAAGCTCAATAGGCTGAGCCGCTGCCTTTCTTGATGGATACCAGGCAGCAATACCAGCAACAAGGAATACCGTAATCAATACGAGTATGAAGTCTCCGGCTTTTAAAGTAACCGGGTAATAGTCGATCAGGAAGGTGCCACCTTCTATCGGCACCAACTTATATTTTACCTGTGCCCAGCAAATGATAACCGCGAGTATGAAACCGGTAAATGCACCAATACCTGCAAGCAACAAACCTTCCTGGAAAAATATACCCTGAATACGTTTATTGGTTGCACCCATGGCTTTCAATACCTGGATGTCTTTCTGTTTTTCAAGTACAAGCATTGTTAAGGCACCAATCATTGTAAACGCTGCAACTATCAACATCAGGGTAAGTATACCGTATATCGCCCATTTCTCGAGATTCATTACACTATACAGGCTTTTATTTTGTTCATACCTTGATTCAATCAGGTAAGTGGGTCCGAATATTTTGCTTAAAGAATTTTTCACAGAAGTACCATCACCAGGGTTTTTCAGGGCGATCTCAATATTACCCGTTTCATTCTCTTTCATCCCCAACATCCGGCGCATGAAATCGATATTTGTTATTGCATACTTATTATCCAGGTCCTGTTGGATAAAAAAAGAACCGGTGGGATTCATATTTTCGGCTGACATCACCTGCGTCGGATCAACTACATTTATGTTTACCCCTCGCTTGAACATATATGCTGTAACCGGGTAAAGGCTTCTGTCTGATTCGATAGCTAACCCGTTTTCAATTCCAGAGCCCAATACAACGGAAGGTGCTTCAGCGGTGCCCAGTTCAAAGCTACCCCTGATCAGTTTTTTACTTACATCGGATACGTTGCTGTAATTTTCGTCTACCCCTTTCAGATACAAGGGAATCTGATTCTCACCATTGCGAATAAGCGTTTTTTCTTCTACAGTCAGTGAATAATCTTTGATTTCGTTGTTCGCCTTTAGTTGTTCAAGTTGCCGGGCTGTGACCTGCATAAATTTTCCTTTGGCAGGCGAAATACGTATATCTGTATAAAAAGTAGAATAAAGAGATTTGACAAGGCCTTCGAAGCCATTGAAAACACTTAACACTATAATAAAGGAAGCGGTAATAACTACTATTGCCAGGGCACTCACCCAGGCAATGATATTAATAGCATTTGTGGACTTTTTAGCTTTAAAATAACGCCAGGCGAACAGTAGATTCATAATGAACAGTTCACTCGTTATCTTTCTTTTTGATGCTATTGAGCAGCTGTTCCATCTTAAAAGCCTGGTCAAGCGTGTCATCATGATAAAACTGAAGCACAGGCATACGTCGCAACTGTTTTGACACTCTTGACGTTAATTCTTTTTTTATCTCCCAGCTACGGTCGCTGAATTTTTGCATTACAGCCTTTACATCATTCACTTTAAAAAGGCTTAGATATATGCGGGCCTCGAGCAGATCAGGGGTTACTTTTACGGATGATATGGACACCATTCCTCCATCGACCATAGATAAACCAAGTCTTTGAAATATCTGATTCAATTCTTCGTTTAACAAGCCGGCAATCTGTTTTTGTCGTTTACCTTCTTCCATTACATTAACTTATTAATACTTGTAAAAGTACTTACTTTGCACGGTTTACTAACCATTTTAACCTGATGAAACGCCCATGACGAGATTTTCATGCACCGGAAGTTGTCTCCAGGGCGTTCTCCCGCAAAAGCGGGACAGGCTATTCGACAAAAAAGAAAAAATTATGAACGGATGAAAAGATTTTCGATCATTATAAAGTACCTCCGGGATCAGAAGGGAAATATTCTTTGGTATACATTGTTCATGTTTCTTTCCATTATCTTTTCAATATTCTCTTTTGCAATGGTTGCGCCATTTCTGCAAATGTTATTCACCAAAGGAGAAATCGCGGTTCCACAACCGGCACAGGGCATATCGCTTGAAAATTTTACAGATTATATTGACTTTTATTTATACAACTGGATGCAGCTCAATGGCAAGTCTTATGCGCTTGCGGCGGTGTGTATCCTGGTAGTTGTGGCAACTCTGATCAAAAACGTCTTCCTTTACCTGTCTTACAGGGTTATGGCACCTATTCGTAACCACGTAATGACTGAACTACGTGCTAACCTGTATTCGAAGATTTTGCGATTGCCAATCGGCTATTTTACTGATCAACGTAAGGGTGATATCATCAGCAGAATGAGCAATGACATGAATGAAATCGAATGGAGCATTATCGGTACCCTGGAAGGTCTTATCCGGGAGCCACTCACGATCATTATTATACTTACTACACTTGTAATACTTAGTCCCACCCTTTCCGTTTTTCTTCTGGTTTTGTTACCCGTTACCGGCTTTGTTATTGGTCGCCTGAGTCGTTCACTTAAAAAAAACAGCGGCAAAGCACAGGAAGAACTTGGAGGATTGTTATCAGTAGTTGATGAAACGCTGGGTGGTTTGCGGGTAATCAAGGCCTTTAATGCAGAGAAGAAAATTGGTCAGAAATTCTTCAATATAAATAATTACTTAAATCACCTTCGTAATAAAATTGCTTTCAGGAGAGACATGGCTTCACCATTGTCGGAAACCTTAGGGGTATTGGTGTTGGTTTGTATCCTGTGGTTTGGCGGTAGCCTTGTTTTACAGAACGAGGTAATGAAGCCTACCGATTTTATCACTTATATTATCCTCTTTACTCAAATCATTAACCCTTCCAAATCGTTGTCTACCGCATTTTATAATGCGCAAAAGGGCAGTGCGGCCATCGAAAGAATTGAAGAGATCCTTGTTGCCCCGGTGGTAGTGGAAGAACTTGAAAATCCTAAGGTACTAACAGAATTTTCAAGCAAAATCGAGTTTCGCAATGTCACTTTCCGATATGAGGATATCGTTATCCTGGATGATATTAACCTGGTTATTGAAAAAGGAAAAACAGTTGCACTGGTCGGTTCATCCGGTGCGGGTAAATCTACTTTAGCCGATCTTATTCCCAGGTTTCATGATGTGAGCGAGGGTCAAATCCTTGTCGACGGTGTTAATATCAGGGAGTACTCATTACAGTCGCTAAGGGAACAGATGGGTATAGTTACCCAGGAACCAATCCTGTTTAATGACAGTATCGCCAACAACATTGCCCTTGGTACGCCTTCGGCAAATATTGCAGAAATCGAATCCGCTGCGCGTGTTGCAAATGCACACGATTTTATCATGAGCAAGGAAGAAAATTACCAGACCAATATTGGTGACCGGGGTGGCAAACTCAGTGGCGGGGAAAGACAAAGGGTAACTATCGCCCGGGCAGTTCTCAAAAATCCGCCTATACTAATTCTTGATGAAGCCACATCTTCGCTTGATACGGAAAGCGAAAGACTCGTTCAGGACGCCATTAATAAAATGATGCAAAATCGCACCAGTATCGTTATCGCACACAGGCTCAGTACTATCCGGCATGCAAATGAAATCGTTGTTCTTCAGAAAGGAAAAATCGTCGAAAGAGGCACTCACGATCAGTTGCTTTCAGTAAACGGATTTTACCGTAAACTTGTGGAAATGCAGGAAGTACGTTAAGAGAGTGATGAGTTATGAGTGATGAGTTATGAGTAAAAAGTGGTAAGTTTTAAGCGACTGGTATATATATCAAAAAAAGCCCGGTTCTGAGATACAGAACCGGGATATATGTTTTGATATGAATATTAAAGAAGTTGCGCAGACTATTTATTCATCATTTGCTTAGCCTCAATGCTGAGGGTAGCATGAGGTACAGCGCGGAGACGGGCTTTGTCAATAAGCTTTCCGGTAACACGGCAGATACCATAAGTTTTGTTTTCTATCCGCATCATCGCTTTTTCAAGGTGATCGGTATAGTTGATCTGGCGGCTGGCCATCTGCGCAAGTTGTTCTCTCTCCATGCTCATACTGCCATCTTCCATAGTAAGATAACGGTTATCAGTATCATCACCACCCATCTCATCTTTCCGGGTGATCAGTCCCTGCAGATATTGCAGTTCCTTTTTAGCCTGGTCAAGTTTCTTCTGGATCAACTCACGGAACTCCTGGAGTTCCCCATCACTATATCTCATAGTTGGGCCAGAGTTTGAAGCTTCTGGCTGATCCAACACCGATTTTGTGAATTCGGGTTCGTACTTCCTGGATGTAGTGGTATTAATCTTGGGCATTTCGAGCTTTGCGGGCTTTGCAGGGGCAGCTTTTTTAGCAACCACGGGTGCCGCTGGAACTGGTGTCGGAGTTGGTGCTGGTGCTTCTGCTTTTTTTGCTTCAGCTTTCTTTCCTTCCACTTTCTTTTCCACTGGTGGTGTACTATTGTTTGTCGGTTTCTTCACTTCTACTTTTTTAATGGTTTTAGCCGCCACGTTTGGTTTGGCAGCTGCAGATTTCTTTGGAACAGGCGCATGTTTTGCGGCTTTCTTTACCGGGGCGTGCTTGGAAGACACAGCTTTTGCTGCGGGTTTCGCAACTTTAGCTGGAGCTTTCGCTGCAGGCTTTTTGGCAGGGGCCGATTTTTTCACTGGTGTTGTTTTCTTAGCAGTCTTCGCCGCTTTTTTGTTGGTTGCCATGTTGTTAGGCTTTTTTTGTAACAAACACTTTTAATGAAAGGTCATTTACTTCAATTTGAGTGCCATTCGGTAAATCTGACACTACTTCCAATTTATCTGCTAAAATTTCCGCGCAAATATAATCATTAAATTGCGCAAGTGAGTCATTCAATTGCTCTTGTCCCATTACTTTAACAACTATCCTGTCGGTCAGTTCAAACCCACTGTCTTTCCGGATCTTTTGGATGCGATTGACAAATTCTCTCGCGTTGCCTTCACTGAGGAGTTCTTTCGTAATTGTTACGTCCAGTGCGACAGTCAATAGGTCTTTGTTAGCAACGATCCAGCCGGGAATATCTTCGCTGGATATATCAACTTCCTGAATATGTAATATTAAGCGTTCGTTATCAATTAACAATGGATAGGAACCATCTTTTTCTAACTCGGCGATTTGTTCCTGGTTGAAGTTTGCCAGGGCGGAAGAAACAGCTTTCATTTTCGGTCCAAGCTTCTTTCCAAGCGCCACAAAATTCGGTTTTATTTTTTTCTTTATAAAACCTTCATCCCCCTTTATATATTGAATTTCTTTTACATTTACTTCGCTCATTACCAAATCAGCAATCAGTGAAATCTGAGACTCCATGTTTTTGTTTAGTACTGGTATCAGGATTTTCTGAAGTGGTTGTCTCACCCTGATATTCACTTTTTTACGAAGAGAAAGCACCAAAGAGGAAATATCCTGGGCAATTTGCATCCTCTCTTCCAGCTTCAGGTCAATTTTTTGCTCATCGGCCCCGGGAAAATCTGCATGATGTACAGAAAGTACTGGCGACAGACCAGTCACCGCGTTCAGGTTCCGGAAAACAGTATCGCTGAAAAAAGGTGAAATAGGTGCCATGAGTCTTGTTACAGTTTCCAGGCATTCATATAAAGTCTGGTATGCGCAGATCTTATCCTGCTCATATTCACCTTTCCAGAATCGCCTGCGACAAAGCCGCACATACCAGTTACTTAGATGTTCATCCACGAACTCCTCTATTGCCCGGCCAGCCTGGGTGGGTTCATAGTCATCCATGGCCAGGTTCACGGATTTTACCAGGGAGTTCAGGGAAGATATGATCCAACGATCTATTTCAGGCCTTTCATTTAATGGCACCGGCTTTTCCCGGAATGAAAAACCATCCACGTTTGCATATAGTGCGAAAAACTGGTATGTATTATAAAAGGTTCCAAAAAACTTACGTTGCACTTCTTTGATTCCATCCAGGTCGAACTTCATGTTCTCCCATGGAGAAGCATTTGTTATCAGGTACCAACGGGTGGCATCTGCACCAAACTGCTCAATGGTCTTAAACGGATCTACCACATTGCCAACCCTCTTACTCATCTTATTGCCGTTTTTATCCAGCACAAGTCCGTTTGAAACACAGGTTTTGTACGCTACTGAGTCAAACAACAAGGAAGAAATCGCGTGCAGGGTATAAAACCAGCCACGGGTCTGATCAACACCTTCAGCTATAAAATCAGCCGGGTAACTTTGATCAAATGGCTTGTTAAAAGGTTGAGGATCACCGGCGTCCAGTTTCTCATAGTCTAAACCCCATTGGGCATAGGGCATGGCTCCACTGTCGAACCACACGTCAATCAGGTCAGGCACCCGGGTCATCGGTTTACCGGAATCACTGAGTAAGGTTATGCCGTCAACATAAGGTTTATGCAAGTCGATCTCTGCATCACCGGCACGCAAACTGGCAGGATTGAGGTCACCTGCTTTTACAATTTCCTGTTTTAGCTCTCTTAGGTTGCTGATGCATTTCATTTCAGAGCCATCTTCCGTTTTCCAGATTGGCAGCGGCGTTCCCCAGAAACGACTACGGCTAAGGTTCCAGTCTACCACATTTTCAAGCCAGTTTCCAAAACGACCCTCTCCCGTTGACCTTGGCTTCCAGTTAATGGTGTTATTCAACGCTACCATTTTTTCCCGCGCAGCTGTTGTTTTTATGAACCAGGCATCGAGGGGATAGTAAAGTACTGGCTTATCGGTTCTCCAGCAATGCGGATAGTTGTGTTCGTATTTTTCTACCTTGAATGCCCTGTTCTCTTTTTTGAGTTTCACGGAGATGTCCACGTTCACATCAACATAATCAGGTTCGTCTTTGTAATTTTTTACATATCTGTTGCTGAATTCACCAAGTCCATCAATAAATTTGCCCTGGCGGTCTACCATGGTAAGGATACCAATTCCATATTTAGATCCTATCTTATAATCATCTGCACCAAATGCCGGAGCTGTATGCACTATGCCGGTGCCATCTTCTGTAGTAACAAAGTCACCTACCAGAACCCTGAACGGATCACCACCGGAAACTTCGGGCGAATTGGCTTCATAAGGCAATAATTGTTCATATCTGCAACCTTCCAGCACAGCACCTTTGAAATTGCCAAGTATAGTCCAGGGGATGAGTTTATCGCCTTCTTTATAGGTGTCAAAAGCCGTATTTTCAGCTTCAGCTTTAAAATATTTTGAAATAAGTGCTTTAGCCAGCACCACGTTAATGGGCAAACCGGTATATGGGTTGAAGGAGTGCACCAGTACATATTCGATTTTCGGGCCTACTGTTAACCCCAGGTTTGAAGGCAGCGTCCAGGGTGTCGTGGTCCAGGCCATAAAGCAGATCTCACCATTTGCTGCTGATTCACTGCCCTGGGCTGATTTATTGAGCATTTCAAACAAGAAGGCTGACTTTGCATCATCCAAGGCTTTGAACATAGCAACGACACTGGTGTCTTTTACCATCTTGTAAGTGCCGGGCTGGTTCAGTTCATGAGAGCTAAGACCAGTTCCTGCTGCAGGAGAATAGGGTTGAATACTTACACTTTCATAGAGCAGTCCTTTTTTATAAAGCTGGCTCAGCAACCACCATAATGTTTCGATATATGAATTCTCAAATGTGATATAAGGATCATCGAGATTAACCCAATAACCCATCTTCGTGGTAAGTTCATCCCACTTGTCTTTATACCTCATTACCGCCTCACGGCATTTCAGATTATATTCTTCGACACTGATTTTTTTTCCAATATCTTCTTTGGTTATGCCCAGTTCTTTTTCAACTCCAAGTTCAATTGGCAAGCCGTGGGTATCCCAACCTGCTTTCCGCTTAACCTGGAACCCTTTCATGGTTTTGTATCGGCAAACCAGGTCTTTTAATGTGCGTCCGATAACATGGTGTATTCCCGGCATTCCGTTCGCACTGGGCGGGCCTTCGTAAAACACAAATGGTTTTGCTCCATCCCTGAGGGAGATACTTTTCTCAAAGGTGGCATCCGTTCCCCAACTATTGAGCATTTCCTGCTCCATTGCTGGTAAATTGAGTTGTGAAAATTCCCGGTATCTTGAAGCCATTGTATAAAATTCCTGGTAGATAAAACTGTTTAAAAGTTCGCGAAGTTACTTAATTTCCGGCTATCGGATTTGAAGCCTTGGGCATCCTAAGAATAGGAATTTTTAGAATAAGAATTTTTAGAATGCGAATTTGTGAGAATTCATTTTTTGGCAAGGTATTAGTAATGTATGTGGGTAGTTCTTAATGTGCGAGTGAATAAGAAGCAGGTATATCGTTCATCCTCATGCTCCTATATGTAAACCCTTACATTCGGCGCCATACTTATTAAAAACGAATTAAAACCACTTTTTTTCTGGTTTTAAGTAAGCGTTTTTTCTCATACAGTTTGGCTTTTGGCATAGTTTATGAAACTGAATATGTGTTGTTATTACAATCTATAGCAATAAGCTATTTGATATATACCTTACTATTGGAAACCTTTTCTACGGTTTAGGGTTTAGGGGTTAAAAAGGGGAGTATTCCTACTCCCCTTTCCTTTTATTCTTAATCAGGGGAAAGGTTTTCTTAATTTCGTCAGATCTACCCGTTTTTAATCAGGATTTTTGGGTAAGTTCGTCAGAGCCTGCCTGAAAAACCAATTATTCCAATGCTTTTCTAAGAAAAACCAGTATCCAATTATTGTCTGAAATCCAGGTTTATCCAATTTTAGAATTCCAATTATCCATTATTCACTGAAAACTATCATGCGTTAGAGGCCGGTTCTCCGGAAAAAAATTTCTTACCTTAATAAAAAAACCTTCCCAATTTGTTTAGGAAGGTTTTTTTATGAGATATTTTAAGAGAATTATGAATTATGAGTTATGAGTTATGAAATTGCACCAGGCCATATTTCGTAAATCACAATTTTATATTTCTGATTTTCCATTCATCAATCACTCATCACTCATCACTTATAACTCATCACTTCTTATGAGCCGATGATTGCATGATGTCTCTATCAAATAAGTAGAGCCCGCTTTTGTCGTCTCCGATCAATTCAAGTTTATCATTCATTGTTCTTGCCAGTCTTTCTTCTTCAATTTGTTCGTTTACATACCATTGAAGGAAATTATGAGTCGCATAATCTTTCTCTCTTAAAGACTGATCAACAATATCATTAATACTTTCGCTTACAGCTTCTTCGTGTTTCAGCAGTTCTTCAAAAGCCTGCTTGAGGGATACGAATGTCAGTATTGGCTGGGTAAGGGCCGGCACCATGGCAAAACCACCCCGCTCATTTACAAAGTTCATGAGCTTCAGCATATGCATCCGCTCCTCGTCTGAATGTTTATAAAAAAAATCTGTGACACCTTTAAGCCCGGGTTGAATATCGGCCCAGCTGGCCATGGCCAGATATGCCTGTGAAGATTGAGCTTCCATTTGAATCTGCCTGTTAAGAGATTCCTGCATAGTTTTACTTAGCATAGTGCGATTATTTATAAAAAGTAATTGACTGAATCTTATCAGTTGACTATTGAAGTCAGTTGACCATTGAAGTTAGCTGATGTTTAGCATCTAAACCAGCTGACCACGAAATTACTGATCTGCGAAATTACTGACCTACATGGACACCTGGCTACTGGGACTAAGGACTCTTAGCTTTTTGGACTCCCGGCACTACATGGATTCTTGGCCACAATAGACTCCCGGCAATACGGACTTCTGGCTATACGGCCTTCTGGCTATACGGCCTTCTGGCTACCGGGACCAGGGACTCTTAGCTCTTTGGACTTCCGGCTACATGGACTTTTAATGGAACAACAGTTCACAAGGTTTCAACCCCGTATGTTTTTTGAAAGCAGTGGAAAAATGGGAAATGGAGGAATAACCGAGCATCATGGATACGTCTGTAACACTGAGTCCTTTCTCATATAAAAGGTAACGCGCATGCTCCATCCGCTGGCTTTGGTAAAAATCAAAGATGGTGGTGCCAAACATCTCTTTGAAACCTTTTTTCAGGTAACATTCATTAATGGCAACTTTCCGGCTCAATTCCTTAATTGTAATAGGCTCTCCGATATGTTGCAGCAAAACCTCCCTGGCCTTGGTGATCTTCGTCCTATCCGCTTCATTTGCCAGGAACTTGCATTGAAAACTCTCGATGTTTTTGTCACCCAGCATACATTCAAGACTGTATAACAATAACATCTGTGTCTGGGCATTTATATAAATGTTCTCGAGACTACCGGTATGGCTATGATTCAACAATGCCTCCAGTACCATTCTTGTCCGGCTGCAAAGCGAAAGTATTTTTGTGAAGGAGGATTTATGTTTGAACTGAAGGATGTTTTCAGAAACGACATCAACTGTTTTACCCGGTTTAACAAACTGCGACAAATGCACAGGGGAGAAACGGAAGCTTAACAGATCTATACTTTCCACCCGCTCAGAGCAATTGTGTGATGAATTCAGTCGGCAGCTGTTACATTCCGTGTCTTTCTGTTTGCAATAAACATTACCTGAAATACAGAATCTCAACTCAAGAGAGTGTTCAGAAACGGCATCCTTAGCATAATGATAAACCAGCATCCCTGTGTCTTCAATATTCCATTGCGGGTTTTTCAGATGTCGCTTAATGGTGTACTGGACGGACCCTGGCATATGCTGATCCTTTTCATGCAAAACGCTTAGCTCGCCTTGCATTATTGGCTGCTTGTATGCGATTGATAAAATGTCAGGTGCCTGGAACATGGCGGCAAATTTAGTTCGAAAAAAGCATTCCCAATGAAAAGAAGAACCAAAATAAAAAAAGCAACAGTAATATGACAATCCGAAAATGGGGAACAAATATTTGCTAATCAGGCTTCAATCAAATACTTGTTAATCAGGCTTTAATCAAAACTTTGATTCCCTGCAGCTGCCATCTTGAGAATCTGGTCAAACTGTTCCGGTGTAAGGTCATTATAAAAGAAATAAACAGGGTCGATGGGTCGGCCGTTTTTGTGGACCTCGTAATGACAATGTGGCCCTGTCGATTTGCCGGTGCTACCGACATAACCGATGATCTCGCCACGTTTTACCCGGGTACTGTTTTTTATCTTCACTTTAAACATGTGTCCATAAAGCGTTTCATAGCCATAACCATGATCAAGTATTACATAATTTCCGTAGCCATTGCCCGCGTTACCCGCAACTTTAGCCACCCCATTCGCGGTAGCATAAATGGGCGTACCCTGGGGAGCCGTAAAATCGAGCCCGGCATGAAATCGCACTGTCTTGTAAACGGGATCAATCCTGTATCCGAAACCTGAAGCGACTCTTTTTAATTCTTTATTGCTGATGGGTTGAATGGCTGGTGTGCTTGCCAGCAACTGTTCCTTGTTTCGGATGAAGCCGGCGATCTCGATGTAAGATTTCTCCTGTACTTTTATCCGGCTTGACAGGGTATTCAGGGTTTGGACTATCGACTGTTCCAGGTCAAACCGGTTCATGGCCTGCACGATTTTTATTTCCTGCTGCTGTTCGAGCTGTTTAGCCCGCGCACTATCTGGTATTGGATTTGACTCAAATATTTCGCGGTAAACTTCATTGTCACGTTTTTCAAGATCGTGCATCTGTCGTTGGAGCTCAAGGGTCTTATCTTCCAGAACAAGGAAATTTTCCTGGAGTCTTTCATTTGCCTGGAGAAGACGTTTCTCATTGGCCGATGGAAAATAACGATACGCGATAGAGACAATAATAATAGCGGTCACTAATGCAGCTGAAATAAAACCGAGGACGCGCAACAGAGTTACACGCAGGGGGGTTTCCAGCTTTTCATAGCGGAGGGTATTGGTGTTATAGTAATATTTGATTTTCTTCACCTGTTTGCCTATTCCTTAACTTTGCGATCGTTCAATAAAGACAACTTTCACAAATATAAAGACTTAAAAGAGGCTTTCACATATCAAAGATTATTCCGTTTATGTTAAACAGCGCTGAAATACGACAGAAATTTCTGGATTTTTTTCAATCTAAGAACCATGTAATCGTGGCTTCCGCTCCTATCGTGGTAAAGAATGATCCAACGCTGCTGTTTACAAACGCGGGGATGAACCAGTTTAAAGATATTTTTCTGGGGAATAAAGCCATCCAATATCCGCGGGTTGCTGACACACAGAAATGTCTCCGCGTGAGTGGCAAACACAATGACCTGGAAGAAGTAGGGGTAGACACCTATCATCATACAATGTTTGAAATGCTGGGAAACTGGAGCTTTGGTGATTATTTCAAAAAAGAAGCTATTGCCTGGAGTTGGGAATTGCTTACAAATGTGTTGGGACTGGATAAAGACCGTTTATATGTCACCATTTTTGAAGGTGATGCCGCTGAAAACCTGGAAAAAGATGAAGAAGCTGAAAACGAATGGAAAAAGTGGCTCCCGGCGGACCGGATTCTGAAGGGTAATAAAAAAGACAATTTCTGGGAGATGGGTGACACCGGACCTTGCGGCCCCTGCACTGAAATTCATGTTGACTGCCGCACGGATAGTGAAAGGGCATCGGTTGCCGGATCTAAGCTGGTAAACAATGACCATCCCCAGGTGATTGAAATCTGGAACAATGTATTTATGCAGTTTAACCGTTTGAAAGATGGAAAACTTGAACCCCTCCCTGCCCGCCACGTGGATACAGGGATGGGTTTTGAGCGACTTGTACGCGTTATTCAGAAAAAAAATTCAAACTACGATACAGATATTTTTGCTGGTACTATCACGCTTACGGGTGAGCTCACTGGCAAAAATTATGAAGGGACTGATTCGAAAGCAGATGTAGCATTCAGGGTAATTGCTGATCATATCCGGGCTATCAGTTTTTCAATTGCTGATGGCCAGTTTCCGGCTAACACCGGTGCAGGTTATGTAATCAGGCGGATCCTCCGGCGAGCTGTACGTTATTCTTATTCTTACCTGGATTACAAAAAGCCATTGCTCAACCAACTTGTAATTAAGCTGGCTCTCCAGTTTAAATATGTGTTCCCCGAATTATACAACCAGGCCGAATTTGTGGCCAGGGTCATTAAGGAGGAGGAAGAATCTTTTCTTAAAACCCTTGACAAAGGAATAAACCGCTTTAATATTTATACAATAGCGGGAAAAGATCTTCCCAGCGTAGTTCCGGACCCAATTCAATTGGAAGACGAGGATGATATTCGTAAGATGAGTGATCAGCATAAGTTTTTGAAACAAAGGCAATCAAAAGTTGTAGCTGGTGAATTTGCTTTTGAATTAAACGATACCTATGGGTTCCCGATAGACCTTACCACACTCATGGCTAAAGAAATTGGCTGGACAGTTGACCATACCGGGTTCCAGGAAGCTTTGCAGGTGCAGAAAGACCGCAGCCGTGCTGCTACCACTTTAGATACAGGTGATTGGGTTCAACTGGAAGAAAATAACAAATCTGAATTCGTTGGATATAGCGAGAAGGAAACTGAAACCAGGCTGGTGAAATACCGGAAGGTAAAAGCACGTGGGAAAGAATCCTATCAACTGGTATTACAGGAAACGCCATTTTATGCCGAGAGCGGAGGCCAGGTGGGTGACACAGGCGTTTTAGAGTTTGGCGGAGAAACCATTGGCATCACAGATACCAGGAAGGAAAATGATCTGTTCATCCAGTTTTCGGATGAACTTCCCGGCAATCTTACTGCCCGGGTTACAGCAAAAGTTGATGCTGAAAGAAGGCAGCAAATCAGTGTGCATCACACAGCTACTCATTTACTGCATGCCGCTTTGCGTACTGTATTGGGAACGCATGTTGTCCAAAAAGGATCTTTAGTGAATGATGAACACCTGCGTTTTGACTTTTCTCATTTTGCAAAGATGACGGAAGATGAGATTCATCGTACAGAACAGATCGTCAATGAAAGAATACGCGCAAATATCCCCGTAATAATAAAATGGATGAATAAGGATGAAGCCATGAAATTGGGCGCTATGGCCCTTTTCGGGGAAAAATACGGGGATCGTGTGCGAGTGGTTATTATAGATCCTGGATTTTCAGTTGAACTTTGCGGCGGAACCCATGCAGGAGCCACCGGGGAACTTGGTTTGTTTAAGATCCGGCATGAAGCCGCTGTTGCTGCCGGTGCCAGGCGTATTGAGGCACTGAGCGGAAAATATGCGGTTCAGTTTGTAGATGAACAGCTGGCAGAATTGCGAACTATAAAGGAACATTTCAAAAATCCAAAGGATCTCAACAGGTCCGTTGAGATGATGCTGGCTGAAAATTCAGACCTCCGGAAAAAGATCGAACACCAGGAAAACCGGCTGCTTGTTGGCATCCGGAATGAACTGATGCAAAAAGATCAGATTATCAACGGAGTAACTTTTGTTGGTGAAGTTATCACGGTAAATAATGCCGATGCTTTGCGCAAACTATGTACTGACCTAAAAAACAATCTCCATGACCACCTGGTTGTGCTTTGCGCAAACATAGGTGGCAAACCGGCAGTAGCTGTTGGCATTTCGGACACGGTGGTGGCAGCAAAAAATCTCGATGCTGCCAAAATTATCAAAGAACTTGTGGCACCCCTTATTAAAGGAGGAGGAGGCGGACAGAAAAACCTCGCAACCGCTGGTGGCCAGGATGCCGGATCGTTGGATGAAGTAATATCGAGGGTAAGGGGATTGCTGTAATACCGCAATAATGCTTTCTTGCAACTAATCCAGCCTTCCGGAAATCGGCAAACATTTTCTTAACCCGGCTTGTTCGTTCTTGTCAGAGGCTTATTTTCTCCTTAACAAAACCTTTACTGCGAAATTTTTCGTATTTCCATTTATTCCCTATATTTGAAGTACGAAATCTAACGTAGTTGTAAACCGAAAATAAATTAAGGAATGAAAAAATCTGTTTTGCCTGTTGCAGCCCTGATGGCTTTTAGTCTTATGATCATGGGCACTGCCGTTGCCCAGGATGTAGAGAAGGATAAAGAGAAAGAAAAAGCTAAAACCAAATCCAAACTCGGCGAATATGAAGAAATCATCATAAAGAAAAAAACGGATGCTGATACCAAGGTAACTGTTGAAATAAAAGATGGTGAAGTAAGAGTAGATGGTAAACCTATCGATGATTATGAAAGTGAAGCGTTATCAGTTCGCCGTCGTAAACCAGCAGTAATTACATACGGCAGGGCAACATCACCTTTCAGCTCAGGTAATGTTACCATAAACGGCGATTCTGATATTTGGTCTGGTCTTGACTCGAACCGTGCTTTTCTGGGTATCTCAAGCCAGGACTCACCGGATGGAGTTAAAATTATGCAGGTAACCGACGAAAGCGCTGCTGAAAAAGCGGGTTTAAAATCCGGTGATATCATCGTTAAAATCGATGAAAAAAATATTGAAGATCCGGAGGATGTTACTGCGACCATACGCAAACACAAGCCGAATGACAAGATAACTATCACGTATAAGCGTAATGATAAGGAAGCAAAAGCAACTGCAACCCTTGGTAAAGCGAAGGGGAGTTTTTACCAGTCATTCAACTTTAACAATGATGTTCATCCACAGATTGAAAGGTTGAGATCTATGGAAAACTTCAGATTTGAATCACCCGTTGCGCCAGGTATGACTTTCACCAATCGTCAGAGAATTGGTATCCGTGCCCAGGATACCGAAGAATCAAATGGAGCTAAGGTACTTGATGTGAGCCACGAGTCAGCCGCTGAAAAAGCCGGAATTAAAGAAGGTGATATCATTACTTCTTTTGATGGCAAAAGGATTACAAATGCTGATGAGTTATCCGCAGCTGCAAGAGAAGCTAAGGATAAAACCACCATGGATGTAAAATATAACAGGGCAGGTAAAGCCCTGACTGCACAGATAAAGATTGCAAAAAAGTTGAAAACCACCAGCCTGTAAGCGAAATCTGAAAACTTTGTATTAAATACAAGTTTTGAATTTAATACAAGGTGTTTTGCAAACATGACTGAAAAGAGGAAAGGGTTTCGGGATTTCGCCCGTAACCCTTTCTTCTTTTCAGGCTGGCTTTTAAGGCTGGAATGGGCTTCACAGCGTTTTGGTGTTAAGCCAGTCCCGGTTTTACCACTGGTCCAAGAAAACAGGACAGGGGATATTAAATGCGGACTGAATAAGGTAAATTTGTCGCCAAATAGATGCGATGTTTGATGATTATGAAACGGTGATTGGACTAGAGGTGCATGCTCAGTTACTAACAAAAAGTAAATTGTTTTGCGGTGATAGTTCATCCTTTGGTGCTGAGCCAAATACACATATCAGCCCTATTACATTAGGGCACCCGGGTACCTTGCCAAAACTGAATAAGGTAGCTGTGGAACTATCAATCAAGATGGGACTGGCTTGTCATTCCCGTATAAGCCGTCACAACTATTTCGCACGCAAGAATTATTTTTATCCCGATCTTCCAAAAGGTTACCAGATAACACAACACACCACTCCTATTTGCATTGGTGGTTATGTACCGATTAAATTGTCTGACGGCACTGAAAGACAGGTTCAGCTCAACCGTATTCACATGGAGGAAGATGCTGGCAAAAGTCTTCATGACGTCGACCCGTTCAACACCGCTGTTGATTATAATCGCGCAGGTGTTCCACTTATTGAAATTGTAACCGAACCAGATCTTTCCAGTGGCGAAGAAGCTGCGGCCTATCTTACCGAACTCCGCAAACTGTTACGTTATCTCAAAGTTTGTGATGGCAACATGGAGGAAGGCAGTATGCGTTGTGATGCCAACATTTCAGTACGTAAAAAAGGTGATCCTGTACTGGGCACTAAGGTTGAAGTAAAAAATCTCAACTCCATTCGTAATGTGCGACGTGCGATAGAAGTCGAATCAAAAAGGTTAATGACACTTCATTCTGCCAGCGAAGTAATCGTACAGGAAACCAGGGGGTATAATGCAGGAGATAACACTACCTACTCCCTGAGAGTAAAGGAAGATGCAAATGATTATCGTTATTTCGCAGATCCTGACCTTACTCCTTTTGAAGTTACTGACATTCTTTTAAATGAACTCCAGGCGCAGATCCCCGCATTGCCCGAGGAGCGTGTGTTGCATTATTGCGATGTATTACAGCTTACAGATTATGATGCACGTACGCTGACTGATGAAAAAGAACAGGCTGATTATTTTGAATTGTTGATCAAAGAAACCCGTAACTATAAATCGGCGGCAAACTGGATTCTTGGTCCTGTAAAATCTCATCTGAATGAAAAAGGACTGAGTTTTGATAATTTCAATATCAAACCAACAGCAATTGCAGAAATGATTGCACTGATCGATGAAGGCAAGTTGAATTTTTCGATAGCCTCCACCCGCATATTTCCTGCATTAGTTAATAATCCGGAAAAGACTGCAGTTTCAATTGCTGCGGAGCTTAACCTGGTTCAGGATTCTAATGAGGGTAATGTTAGCGCCTGGGTAGAGGAGGTGTTGAATAAAATGCCGGAAAAAGTATCAGAGTACCGGAAAGGAAAAAAGGGTTTGATCGGCTTGTTTGTCGGGGAAGTAAAAAAACTTTCAAAAGGCAAAGCAGATCCAAAACTTACTAATGACATCCTAATTAAAAAATTAAGTAGCACCGCGTAAATTATGAAAACAAGATATATCATTTCGATCCTTTGTGTTGCCATGTTTTTCATTTCCTGCTCGGAGAAGAAAAAGGATACTATTGAAGTAAAAGGCACACTGAAAAATATAGACAAGATTATGGCGCTTTATCCCGAAGCGTTTAAATCAGATAGTATATCGCTGCTGTTATATGAAATGCCTTTTGGCGGGGATCAGCAACCCGTACAGCTCGACAGCGTTATTGTTAGCAGGCTCGCCCCGGATTTCATTTTAAAGGGTAGGGCGAATGGTACCGGCATTTACGACGTTGTTGTGAATAAGGGGCCGATGATACCATTGGTAAATGATGTCAGTGATATTAAACTTGATATAGATCTCACAAACAAAGACAGATATTATACTGTAACCGGATCACCGGCAAGTGAAACTTTAAGGAATTTTATATTCAGCTATTCCGAGAAATCAATTGCTGTGAATAAGTCTTTCAAAGTACTTGATAGCCTCAAGCTCTATAATGCTTCTGACTCAGTGGTGATTGATGCCACTAATCAAAAAAACAAGTCCCTCACTTCTGTAAACGAATTTGTAAAACAATTCCTGTCCCGTGATAACAATCCACTGGTTGCAAGTTTTGCAGCCGGGATCGCTTCTAATACTTTCAGCCCTGAAGAATACGAAGCTGAGCTTGCAAAGCTGACAAAGAAATATCCCGCTGATTCAAATATTTCTTTCCTGAACCAACAGTTTGCACAGCAGAAAGCACAGTCTATGCAGGCAGAAAAATCAAAACAATCCAATTCATGGGTTGGCAAAAAAGTTCCTGACATGTCTATGCCGGACGTAAATGGCAAGGAAGTTTCAATCTCTTCTTTCCGTGGCAAATATGTGTTGATTGATTTTTGGGCGAGCTGGTGCGGACCATGTCGCGACGAGAACCCGAATGTTGTAAAAGCTTTTAATCAGTTCAAAGACAAAAACTTTACAATACTTGGAGTATCCCTTGATAAAGACAAACCAAATTGGATAAAGGCAATAAAAGAAGACAACCTCGCCTGGACGCATATCAGTGACCTTGCTTTCTGGAACAGCAAGTCTGTAGAAATCTTTAAGTTCGAAGGCATTCCCTTTAATGTGTTGGTTGATCCGGAAGGAAATGTAATAGGTGAAAGTTTACGCGGATTTGATTTGTCAAAGAAATTGAGTGAAGTGTTGAAGTGACCGGAGGACCTTATTTTAACGGGGTAGATTGGTTATAAAAAAGAAAAAGCCTGACTAAGTCAGTGTTCATTCTAAGATCCAGATTCTGCGAAATAATAAATGTCTGAATATCTTTTTTCCTGTCATTCATTAGCTGAACTATGGCATCCGGAGATTTCGGTAACTTCTCCGCGGCGTTATTCCCCCGTATGTATTCGAAGTATTCCTTCCTGGTAAAAGTTCTGGTGGTATTTGTGTTTCCATATTCCTGTGTGTCTTTGTAGGTAATATTGATTTTCGTCAGGAGTTTAAGTTTTCCGTCGGCACAGACCATAGCGATATCGGCACCCTTTGCGTTCACAGCTGAATTAAGACTGGTAATGATAATGCTATCAAGTCCCGGGTAAGATATTGGCGCAACGGTAAATATGATTTGCTTTACAGGAGTGGTAGAAACCATTTCTTTTCCATCAGGCAGACGATAATATATTTCTTTGTCAACAAGGTTTACCTTGACCATAATGTCAGAATAATATTTCCCGTCCAAAGATATTAAGGTAACTGGCAGATAATCCTCAAACAGGAAAGGAGAACCTTCAGTATTGTAATTGCTTTTCATATACAACGGCCGTCCGTTTGAGTCGTTAATGAATGGATTTGCTCCAGTCTCGGATTGAGCAAAAACTTCTCCACGGAAACAGACTGGTATAATTAATAAGAACATATATCTCAGGATCTTCATAGTCATCATCTTCATGGTCATCGCTTTTTGAGTTATTTAATTATCCCGCTTAGGAAAAAGTAAACGGTAGAATAAACAAAAAAAAACTGCAGCTGAATAATCGCTGCAGTTTAGTTATAACTTATCAATTTTGATATTAATTGTCAGTCATGAGAGTATTGAAAATAAGTTCATTATTCGATATTGGCAGGATATAGCCAGACTCTCCAGGTTTGGTTTCAGCTTTACCAGGGCGAGCTGGTAAGTTAAGTCCCAATCTCATGATATCAAGATTTCTGATTCCTTCTCCAATGAGTTCTATTCTTCTTTCCTTGAGAATAGCATTTATCAAAGCTGTTGATGTAGCAAAATCGCCGGCTGTAAATACAGTTGTTG